>QIHJ01000162.1 GCA_003229065.1 Candidatus Dadabacteria bacterium | reverse complement strand
ATGTGGAAATAAAGAATGGGTTATCACAACTTAGTAAATGAAGTGTGTAAGAGGCACAAAAACTCGCTCGGAATCTATAACACTTTCAGTATCGATTCCTGTTTGCTCAGTTATCCCAAATAAGAGTTAATGAACTTATCGTACACGGCTCTGTGATCCGTGTGGCCGATCTCCTGCTGGGCAGGGAAAGTCTCATTCTCGTTCAGTAAGAGCTTTTCAAGCGAGGCGTTCTCGCCTTTATATATAAGCCCTATAGGGATGCGGCTCTCGCCTTTCAGCTCCAGAACCCTCTTAAACGAATTAGCCCTGTCCGAGGGGTCAAATCCCTCTTCCTCGTTTACGTTATAGACCTTTGTCCGCCATTCCCTGTGCGTGTCGTAGTAGGTGACGCATGGGGATAGCACTTCGAGGAATGCGAACCCGTTTCCTGCTTCCGTGTGCTCGAGCGCGGCCATAATTAAGCTCTCCAGCTGCTCAGGGCTGCCGCTGAACCCGCGCGCCAAGAATGTAGATGACGGAAAACTCAGGCCTAGCAGTATCGAGTCCATGCCGGTTTCCGGGTTATCGCGGTACCCGGTAGGGCTTGTAGGTGAAGCCTGGCCCTTGGTGAGGCCGTAATTGCTGTTATTCATTACTATGTATGTAATGCTGGGGTTACTCTTAAACGTGTGAACCAGGTGGCCCACGCCTATCGCAAATCCGTCTCCGTCCCCTCCCGCTGCAATGACCGTTAGATCAGGGTTTGCCAGTTTTGCTCCGATCGAAGCGGGCAGGACTCTGCCGTGGAGCGCATGGTAACCGTAACACTTAACGTTATTCTGGATAGTACCCGAACAGCCGATTCCGGCCAAAAACATTAATTTGTGAGGTGGAATGCCCATATTCTTGAGTGATTTCTCCAGCACTCCCTGTACCGCGAAGTCTCCGCATCCCGCACACCATATTGGTCTTGCGGGTGTAAATGTTTTTGTCTTAGGCTCTGTAGTCATAGCAGTTTTGCCTCCTTACCTTGGCCGTTCATAAGTTTAGCTTCTTCCTCAAGCACCTGTTTAACCAGAGTGCCCGGTCTGTAAGGCAGACCGTCGTATCTGGTAATGCTTATTATCTTATTTTTCTCAGCCCCCTGGTGCATGAACAGATGTGCGAGCTGCGCCCCGGCATTAAGGTCAACAACGTATACCCTGTCGCAGCCGTTTATGAACTCTATTGTTTCATCCAGCATAGGCCAGATTGTTCTCGGCTGCAAATATTTTGTACGGATTCCCTCTTTTGCGAGCTCCTCCATGGTCTCAAGAATAACGCCGTACATCATGCCTATACCTATAAACCCGATTTTAGATTCCAGGTCGCCTGAGAGTCTTCCCTTAGGGAGTTCTTTTTTGGCGTCTTCCATTTTATTCATCCGTTTTTCCATCATACGCACGCGGTTATCGGGGTCTGTCGACACCAGGCCGTACTCATCATGCTCATTTCCGGTGACAAGCGACATTCCGCCGGGTGTTCCCGGTGCCGCGAATGCCGAGATATTATCCTCTGAAAAGCTGTAGCGTTTATAAGTGTCTAGTTTTGCCACATCTTCCGCCGTGAGCCTCTTTCCGGGCTGTACGGATACGTCGTCCAGGTTAAATGGCTTTACGGTTGCTATGTTCTGTGAAAGCGCCTGGTCCATTGCGATGAATACAGGTAACTGATACTTGTCGGCCAGGTTTGTGGCGTCCACTGTCAAGTAAAAGCAGTCTTCCGGATGTCCCGGTGTAAGAACGAATCTCGGGAAATCTCCGTGACCTCCGAAAACCATAAGGTTCAAATCGCTCTGCTCGGGTTTTGTAGGCATTCCGGTGCTCGGGCCCGAGCGCTGACAGTCTACGATAACGAGCGGCACTTCGGCAGAGCCCGCATGTCCCACTCCTTCCTGCATGAGTGAAAAACCGGGTCCCGAAGTGGCAGTCATTGTCCTTGTGCCCGTGAGTGCCGCGCCGATGGCCATGTTTATGCCCGCAAGCTCGTCTTCCGTCTGTCTTGCCACCCCTCCGCATCTAGGGAGCCATTTCTGAAGAGTTTCGAGCACCTCTGTAGATGGCGTTATAGGATAGCCTGTGAAGAACCGCCCGCCTGCAGCCATGAACCCGAAAGCTACCGATTCGTTCCCCATTATCAGCAGGTGCTCCTCTCGGTCCGTGTGCTCTATTTTGTAAAGCCCCTTTCCTTCCGCAATACCCAGCTCGTCCGCCATATGAAGCCCAAGACCGAGCGCCTCTAAGTTATAATCTAAAATTACCTGACCCCGTCTCTCAAAGCGCTTTACGAAAGTGTCCCTCATGTGCTCGTCTTCAAGCCCCAGCAGACGCCCCACTATCCCGAATGCAATACTGTTTTTGTAGAGCTCCCTTCTCATCGTACGCATGGCAATCCTGTTAAACGGGGCCGCATAGAGCGTGGCTCCTTCGGGTATTAATCCATCGGGCAGGGGACCGCTTGAATCATCGAACACAATTACGCTGTCAGAGTCCAGATGACGTGCGTTTTTTGCGACCGCTTCTTCGTCAAGCGCCACCAGTAGCGTGATCTTGCTCCCGATACAGTAACGGTGGCCCGTAAACGCCCTCATAGTTGCAGCCGCATGTCCGCCGCGGATACGTGAGAGCACGTCTCTTTCCGTGTATACGTTTAGCCCGCTGTTCCGGAACAGGTCTGCAAGCATCGTAATAACCGTAAGTGAGCCGTCACCACCCTGTCCGGCTACTATCACGCTTATATCTTTGAGTACGGGTTGAGTGTTATTAGAGCTCATTTACCGTTATTTCCTCCGTCGCTTGGATTGTAATCTTTATAAAATGTCTTAGGGCTTATGTTGCCTATTTCAATCCTCTCCTGAAGCGTGGGCATAAGCGCGGGAAGGGGTTTATTCCTCTTCATTTCCGAGAGTCTGATAAGTAAGCTCTTTGATTTAGGCACTTCATCTACTTCCATGATTTCAAAAAGGTCTGCATCCACGCCCGCCTGAAACGCCTTGTGCCCGGCTTCTGTACGGACGGCTACAAAAGTCCATCCCTCAAGCCCTATACCGCCCACTCCTATATCTGCATGCTCGGCTGCATAGTCAAGACAATACAAGCACGCGGGGCGCGCGAAGGGATGAAAGTCCTTAAGCTTCATTATTATTTCCCGGCCGTCACGGAGCCCGATTATTACCTTACCTTTAACGTTTACGTTCACTATATCTTTTGGATCTACGTCAAGCTCCTTAGCTATGTATGTAATGTGCTCGTGAGTAAAGCTCTCTGAGCAAAATAGTCCTATGACGAGGCTTACGTTCTTCTGATACCATTTGGCCACTTCAAGTCTGATGCTGCTGAACTGCTGCTGACGCACACCGTCCACCTGACAGGGAACACCCACTACAGCAAGAGGGTGCACGTCCCGTTTCATAGCCTCGGTCAGTGCTACTGTGTTGGGAGAATATGTATAGCGCGAGCCGCTGCACTCAAGTATTTCCTCTGAAGTGGTAGCGAGTTTCTGGACCCCTACCTGCGGGTTTTCCGGAAGCACGTCACCCAGCACCGCTCCCTTTATGGAACCGCTCTCCAACAAGTGTACCAGCAGTGCGCTCGTTACTCCACCGTCCTGTCCTCCCTCCAAAAATCTCTTTTCCTTTGCGCGGGCTATTACGGCGTAATTATAAGGGCCGAACCCTTCGTCAATAATGGGCTGCTTAAATCCAAGAAGGGTCTGCAAGTCCTTATCCAGGGGACGGAGAACTGGGCATACATCTGCACATAGTTCACAGAACACGCATGCGTCCTTTCTCGTATCCACAGGGTGTTCGTCCTTGTAGTCAAAAACATCGGTCGGGCAAATAGTCACGCACGCCGCGCACCCGACGCACTTACCCGTGTCCACTATTTCGTCCATTAGGAAATCAACCGCTTTAAAACCGCCCCGGTTTATCTCTGAGCGCCAGGCATATGCCCACTCGTAGGGGTCTACACCCTCAGCGAGCATGTCGTGGTATCTTTTTTTAACCTCAAGCACTAATTTATCGTCGTTACTCAGCTCTTCTTTACTCATCAAAAACTCCCCTCTACGGTAGTCTTATCGTCTGCAGGGCTCAGCTTTCAGGCTTTTAATATCAGGCCTTTCAGCTCCCATATTGTATATGATGTGTTTTCGGCGCTTTGGTATTCGTATTTATGATCGAATATGTGTTTTCCTAATATTGGTATTTCTATAATTTGCCGCCCGTATTAATAATAACACCAGTTTAATATCATAGTTAATACGCCTAGTCAATCTCCTTTGGCTGACTAATAATACTACCCAAAGTTGAGAGAATTAAAACACTCATCCATAATCGGTTTGGAATAGAACTGTGGTACGGTTATTCTATTTCCTGTGCCGTATTATACGCACAGTGGGTTAAGGGTATTGGGTTATAGGCATCGGGAGAATAAACTTATTTGATACACGTTCATAATCTCACTAAAAACTACGGCAGCCTGCGTGCCGTTGAGAACATTTCTTTTGAGCTCGAGAAGGGTGATGTGCTCGGGTTTCTCGGTCCGAACGGAGCCGGGAAAACTACAACTATGAGGATAATTACGGGGTATATGCCCCCTACAAAGGGATCCGTCCGCATTGAGAATATCGATATATTCGACCACCCGCTCGAAGCGAAAAAACAGATTGGGTATCTGCCCGAAAATCCCCCTCTTTATAACGATATGAGCGTAGCGGACTATCTTGATTTTGTAGCCGACATCAAAAAAGTACCGTCAAAGGAAAAAAGGAGCAGGCTCTTGTATGTAATGGACCACTGCGGCATCATAGGGGTAAGCAAGCGAATAATCGCCCATCTCTCAAAGGGCTACAAGCAGCGTGTGGGTATAGCTCAGGCGCTCATTAATAACCCTTCGGTGCTCGTGCTCGACGAGCCCACCAACGGGCTAGACCCCGTGCAGATAATCGAGATAAGGGAGCTCATAAAAAGCCTGGCTGGAGAACGTACTATAATACTTAGTACCCATATTCTGCCCGAGGTCACTATGATCTGCAGCCGTGTGATAATAATCAACAAGGGCAGGATAGCACTTGAAGAATCCCTTGAGTCGCTCTCTCAGAACCTAAAGAGCAAAGAGAACCTGTACCTTAAGCTCAGGCAGTACGGAGAGAGCGTAATAGATAAAATCGAGTCCATAGAAAATATATCGAAGGTAAATACGAGCGCTCCCGGCGAGTATGTAATAGTCCCTTCAAACGGTGTGGATGTCAGAGATGAGCTCGCAATGATGGCTGTAGCCAATAATTGGGGGCTTTTGGAGTTAAGACCCCTTACTCATACGCTTGAAGAGGTATTTCTAAAGGTAATTTCATCTGAAGGCTGAATAATGAATTCGATATATCCTATTCTATATAGAGAGCTTAAATCCTACTTCGCTTCCCCTCTCGCTTACGTAATCATTGTCGTATTTCAGGTTATATCGGCAAGATTCTTTTTTCTATATCTCCAGGGGTTTCTGCATATTCAGCTCGACCCCGGCTTTCAGCTGCAAAGGGGAGAGCTTAACCTCAATAACCTTGTAATAGCCCCTTACTTCGGCACCATCAGCATAGTGCTTCTTCTGATAATTCCTCTAATCACCATGAGACTCATAGCCGATGAGAGAAAGAGCTACACTGCGGAGCTTCTTTTTACTTCCCCCATTGAGCTTAAAAGCATCATACTCGGAAAATACCTGGCTGCATTGATACTACTCGTTATTATGCTCCTTCTTTCCTCAGTCAATATGTTCGTCCTCATGGTCCACGGCAACCCCGATATCGGCGCCGTGACATCAGGCTACGTCGGGCTCTTTTTGCTGGGAGCTTCTTTTCTCGCAATCGGAATATTTGCCTCCGCACTTACTGAAAACCAGCTTGTTTCCGCTGTGATCACGCTGGGAGTTCTGATCGTACTTTGGCTCGTGGGAGCTATGTCCCCGGTCGATGGCAGTATCCTCGGGTATATCTCCATTATTAATCATTTCGAGCCCTTTGGTAAAGGCATCATTGCACTGAAAGATCTCGTATACTACGGAACTCTCATATACCTCGGGCTCTTTCTCGCTCACACCGCGCTTGAATCCGAGAGGTGGAGATGAGAAACAGGAGGCTCATTTACGGGACAAATGCGCTCATATCAGTTATCAGCACACTCGGAATACTGATTATTCTGAACTACATGGCTTCAAGGAGCGATCTCAGGTTCGATCTCACCGATACAAAGCTCTTTACGGTCTCTCAGAATACGGCGGAGGTGTTAAACGAGCTCGACAGTCCCATAGAAATTATTGCTTTTTTCAAAGACACCGGCACTGACAGGAGCGAGTTTCAGGACTTGATAAAGGACTATTCCAGACGCTCCGATAATTTAAAGGTTAATGTTATAAACCCCGACAAAGAACCGGGCATTGCCAAAAAATACGAAATAATAGAGTACGGATCTGTTGTAGTCGTGTACGGGGACGAAACGATAAAGCTCAGACTGGGGGACCCCATATCAGGCGGTATTTTGAACAGCTCAGAGGAGGAGATCACAAACGCAATATTAAAATTAATGAGAGACATAAATAAAACGGTTTATTTCCTTACGGGCCACGGCGAAAGGGATATTGGGGACGATGTCGAGCCCGAGGGGCTGGGCGTGCTCAAGAACGCGCTCATTGACGAAGGTTATAACGTAAGAGAAATACTTTTACCAAAAGGGGAAGCGCTCCCCGGGGAAAACTCCGTAATAGTACTGGCAGCGCCTAAACAGGCTTTCACGCTAAAAGAGATTACGGATCTGAAGGAATATCTGGATAGTGGGGGGAAGGCGGTATTTATGATCGAGCCCCGCTCGGGAGGGGAGATTGCATCCGTGCTCAAGTCTTACGGCATCGGGCTCTCAGACGATATCATAGTGGACCCGAGCTCAAAGCTTGAAGGCGGGGGCGATATAGCTCCCATAGTAGGCGAGTACGCCCCGCACGAAATCACGGATGATTTTCGCTACGCGACAATATTCCCTTATTCAAGGAGTATAGATGCTCTGGACACAGGCGGTACGGCGGCAGTCGTCTTAGCCCACACGGGTCAGTACAGCTGGTCTGAAACCGATTTTGAGAACTTCGATCAGGGCGTGGCTCAGCAGGAAGAGACCGACAGAGCGGGCCCCTTAGGTGTGCTCGTGGTGTCCGAGAACGGCGTCAGGGGCAGAATAGCGGTATTCGGCAGCGTGGACTTCGTCTCAAATATTTTCTTTGATTTCTCAGGAAACCGGGATCTTTTCTTGAATACCGTAAACTGGGTTTCAGGGGATGAGAACCTTATCTCCATCAGACCCAAGAGCGCCGAGCAGGGCAAGCTCACAATAACAAATAAACAGACGAACATTATCTTTTTCTTTACCGTCATCTTGATACCGGCTGTGGTTCTGTTCTCCGGGGTTGCAATATGGTGGAAAAGAAGGAAGATGTAATATTCCAAGAGATAGTGTCGACGCATATAAAATTGTAATTTTGAAACTCTGAACGGAATACTCTTACAGATGGGAACAAGCCCTTATCTGAAAAAATTTTCAGGCACCCTGGCGGCGGTAGTGATCTTCCTCATACTGCTGGGTGGTATATTTCTCTTTAGCGGGGACGATAAGACCGAATACAAAAAAAGGGTCTTCCCTTCGCTCCGGAATGAAGAAATTCTCTCCATTATGCTGAAATTCCAATATTCTGAAATAGATCAGGGCTCTGAAATAAATCTTGAGAAAGAAGACGGTGAATGGTATTTGTCAGAATCCGGGCGTAAATCCAAGGCCGACGGCGTAAATGTTCAAGGGTTGATTAACGATATAAGGGCAATGGAGCTGATAGAGACGGTTTCCTCAAAGGGTCTTGAGCTCGGTGAATTCGGCTTGCGCGAGCCCCATTCAGAATTTATGGTCATATCGGACAAAGCTGAATACTACTTGCTTATCGGCAATCAGAACCCCAGTGAGACCGGGACATATGTATATGACGTTGATAAAGACAGAGTGCTCATTACAGATAACACTTTGGCGTCGAGATTAATAGAGCACGGCAAGAAGGATTTCAGGGATAAAAAGGTAATTGCCATAAGTCCCGATTTGGTAAGCCGGATTGTACTCAGAGTAGGAAACTTTTACATAAGGTTAGATAGGAAGGACGGTCTCTGGATAGCTGAGCCGCTTTCAGATAATGAAAGTCTCGATCAAGCAAGTGTAGATCAGCTCTTAACCGTACTATCCGAATTGGAAATTAACGATATAGTGAGCCGTGAGCCCGAAAATTTAAAGACTTACGGACTGGATGTGCCTACAGCTGAGATTGAGATATTTCAAAACGGCGCCTCATTTAATATGCTCTTTGGAAAACGCAAAGACGAAGATGAATCTTATATCAAGTTTGACTCTCAGGATACGATTTATTCGACATCAAAAGAGAATTTTAAAAAGCTGCCTAAAAATGTAGACGATCTTACTCTTAAATAAGCCAACTTGATTAATTAAGCTGGTCAGTAAAGAATAGTAGTAGTGATGGTTCTAATCCCTTAGCTTTACAGCTAGACAATATAGGAGGGTGTAATGTTTATTCAGATAAAATCCAAATCGGGGGAGATCTCCTGGATAAACCTCAAACAGGTGCTCGTAATCAGATTAAGCCGTCCGACCGACGGTTGGGTATGGTCGTTTACTTTCAGGAACGATAC
>QIHJ01000312.1 GCA_003229065.1 Candidatus Dadabacteria bacterium | reverse complement strand
CCAGGGCCGAATACAACAGGGGAAATGCCCCGCATCACTCTGACCGAGAGATATACAAGAGGCAGATCTATAAAAGCGATAATACCGAAAACAGCCGCGAATTTGGCCCTCTTGCTGTCATTTTCGGCTGAGGACCTTAATATCAGATATACGATATAGAGAATCCATAGAATAAATGTGGTCGTGAGCTGAGGGTCCCAGGTCCACCAGGTGCCCCATATCGGCTTGGCCCAGATACTGCCGGTAATAATAGTAAGAGTTAAGAACAGCACGCCTAGCTCTGCTGAGCAGTAGGCGAGTATATCCCATTTACGGCTGCCTTTCCACAAGTACATAATACTGCTTATAAAAACAGTTATGAACGCAACCGTTGCCACCCAAACAGTACCCATATGGAAGTAGAAAATCCTCTGTATGTGTCCCATCTGAGGCTCCGTAGGGGCGTATATGAAAGCCGTGTAGAGTGAGGCTGCTATAGCGATGAACGTCAGTATAATTAGTGCTAATCTCATTTCAAGTTTATCCTGTCTGACATCACTGTGAAACTCTCACCTCTGTCCTCTTATTTTATACCTGCCCCGGCATCGCACTAAAACGCTCGCCTCTGTCCCCATATTCTAATTTTATTCCTGCCCCGGCATCGCTGCACACATTTGAATTAAAATAACCGCTCACCCTGAGCGGACACGAAGTGTCCAGTCGAAGGGTCGCCTCTGTCCCCACTAAGATTCCTCTATCACGTATTCGAATACTACTGAGCAGGCGGTGAGAAAGATTATATCGAATGCAATAAGGAGTTGCAAAGCCGAGCGGGCTTCAAATACGGACTCTCCGGAAAGCACCTGTGTGCTGAGCTTAACCGCGCCTACAATGACCGGGATAATTATCGGAAAGAGGAGTATAGGGAGGAGCACCTCTCTTAGCCTGGTGTTAATAGCCATTGCTGAAAACAGTGTACCGACTGCAACGAAACCCACTGAGCCGAGAAAAATAACAGGGATTAGCGGAAGTAAAGTGTCTAAAAAGTCATAGTTGAAAAAGATTACGAACATGGGGACGATAATAAGCCCCGTAATAAAGACGAATATAGTGTTGCTGATCATCTTGCCGAAATATATCAGGCTTCTGTCAGTGGGTGTAAGAAGGAGTCCCAGGATCGCGTTCCCTTCCTTTTCAAGCGCAAAAGAGCGGCTGAGGCCGAGCACCCCGGCAAACGTAAAGGCGATCCAGAGCATTGCGGGCGCTGCGAGGTTTAATACGCCAGGGGCGAAGCCGAACGCGAAGTTGAATATGACTATCACAAGGAGCGCGAACGTGAGCATTGAAGTAAATTGCTCCTTAGTCCTGAGCTCAGTGATTATGTCTTTTTTTATTATTGCCCAGATTTTGTGCATGGTTACGGTAGATATTATAACAGACAGGAGGCATGATGCAGGATGCCCGGCTTCACAAATCTTCGCTGAGACAAGCGTCGTGTCGCTCCTCATGAATGACAATCAAAAAGGAGATTGCCGCGCTCACTCTATTCCCTCGCAATAACTACAAAAAAAGGCGGTGAGAACTTTTAGGAACTCACCGCCTCTACAAGAGAAGGGAATACATAAAGCCGAATTTTCTACCTTAGCCCAACCTTACAGAACTAACTACTGCTTACTTACTCAACACTAAATCTTTATCACCTTATCAAGGCAATTTACTCCGGAAGCCCCGTCATGATATTATGAATACCGCTCGTTGACGCAGCGTGGCATCCGATGCATCCGCCCGGTTTACCAGCGAGAGACATTTCGCCTTTCTTAGCAACCGAGCCGTCCGGGGTGTACTTGACCCAGAACCAGTCGTCCTTGCCGTCGCCGGTCTTGTCCATGACTGTAATCGCCGCGAGCGTCTTGTCCGGTTTGTAATTCTCCTTAATTAAAATAGAGCCTTTCGGAAGCTCCTTTGCACCTGACTTCAAGCCTTCGTCTGCTGCCGTGTTCACATAGGTCGTGAGCAGCATACCGTGAGGCTCCTGGCCTTTGTAAAATTTCCCTTTCCCGGGGTAAAGCGCCCAGGTCTCTTGGTATTTATCACTCTGCATCATATCCCAAAGAGCTTTTGCTTTCTCCATGGAATCCTCAGCTATTCCCTTCTCTACGTATAAGAAGCTAAGTGCTGCTAAGACTAAAAAGACAGATAAAATCTTTTTCATAGCGCCCTCCTTAATTCGTAGATGTTAATTAAGATGCAGGGATTTGGATTGGGTTTCATGAGAATTGCAAAAAGGATGAGATCCCGGATCGGGGCCCGGGGCGGCTTCGAGCTTTCACACTTCGACGGAGCCTGTCCTGAGTTTATCAACGGGCTCAGTGTGAGCGGGTTTTATCACCCCCATCCGAACCTTCCTGGGGAAGGAATGTAAAGAGGGGATTGCAACGGCCCCTATGGAGCCTCGCAATGACGTGGCGAGTGTTGCGGGCACAGGAATTACTCAACGTGGGATATGTATAATTTTTTGAAGCTGTCGTTATTCAACCCGGAGGCCGAGCCCTCATATACGATTTTGCCCGACATAATGATCCCCACCCTGTCGCTTAGCTGCAGGCCTTCGTCTATATTATGGGTGGTCATAAGGATGGTACGGTCATGGGACTTGAGCCACTTTAGTGTGTCTGTGAAAATACGGGCCCCCTTTTGGTCAAGACCGGTGTAGGGCTCGTCCAATAGAAGTACAGAGGGGTCGTGCACAATAGAGCGTGCAACCGACAGGCGCTGCTTCATTCCCCTTGAGAACGTTCTGACGAGATCGTGCATCCTGGTTCCTAAACCCAGAAGCTCTATGAGCTCCTTTGCCCTCATAGCAGTATCCGGCACGCCGTACATCTCGCCGAAGAATTTTATATTCTCTAACGCGCTCAGGTTTTCATACAGATACGGGTCGTGAGATATTACGCCGACCGAGGCTCTTACTTTCCCCGCCTCTTTTGATGCGTCGTATCCTGCGACCGTGAGACTTCCCGTAGTAGGTTTGGTGAGAGTTGAAAGGAGTTTTATCAGAGTCGTTTTCCCGGCGCCGTTTGGCCCGAACAGGGTTACGAACTCACCCTTTCTGAGATTAAGGTCGATACCGTTGAGCGCATCAAAGCTGTCGAATGTTTTAGTAACGCCTAGGGCAACTATGTCGTACTCTGCATTGTCGGGATTGCCTGTCATAATTTTATACGCAACTAAGTAACGCCTCTGTGCCGCCGATTTCCTTTACCCAATCCTCCATTTCCTTAAAACCGCGAGCCATGTCCGCACAAGGGGAATAACCGAGATCCTTCCTGGCTTTTGCAATTGAATAGCTCCGGCTCCCGGCAAGCGCCGCTACGGCAAAACGGGTGAGCACCGGGGGCTTTTTGGATTTCATTAGCTTGAAAATTGCTTCCATCGAGGCAGCCATGGCGTATGCCACTTTGTAGGGTATGGAAAATCCCGGCTTCCATTCTATACCGGAGGCTTTTAGCTGGCCGTTAATGAAGTCCATATAGCCTATTTTTATTCCGTCGTTTATGAAGTAGATATTGCCGGGGGCGTTCTTGCTCCGAGCGCTAAGCAGTAGCGCCTGTGTAAGGTTATCGACATGGCAGGGGGTAACAGTCTTTAGTCCGCTGCCCATTGGGATCAGTATGCCCTTTCTGGCAGCCATGGCTACGCGCGGGAGTATTACAGTGTCTCCAGCTCCCCAGACGTTAGAGGGTCTAATTACTACTGTTTCAAATTCTCCTGCTTTATTGTATCCTAGGACGAGTTTTTCGGCTTCCGCTTTTGAGGCGTTGTAGCTGTCGTTATAGCACTCACGGTAGGGGTATGTTTCGTCCACGTCCACCAGGTTGTGAATGTTCCAAAAGTCCGACTTCCATATAACCGTAGAAGAGCTCATATGGATAAACCTTTTTACGCCTGATGAGGCGGAGGCATCCAGCAGGGTCCTGGTGGCATCGACGTTATAGCGGAAGAAACTTTCTCTGGGGCCCCAGTCAGACACGAGGGCGGCAAGATGGAAGACGATGTCGGCCCCGTCGGGTAATTTTTCAAGCGCCTCTGTATCTCCCAAATCTCCCATGAAGAGCTCAACGCCGAGCTCTTTTAATTTTCTCGTATCGCTAGTTTCCCTTACTAGGCAGCGGACTTCATAACCTTTCCGCACGAGCGCTTCAACTAGTTTCCCACCTATAAAACCTGTCCCTCCGGTGACCACAGCTTTCATTACAAAGCCCCCATTGCATTTTGAGGGAAGAATATACTACAAGCGGGATATAAGATACAGTGCGCCACCCTTCCCAGCTTTGCACAAGGCTACGCCGAGGCAGGCAGGAGCCTCAGGGTGAGCGGGTATTATTTTGTGCTAAATTGCTGGAAGATTGCTTCAATCTGTTTGCAATGCCGTGATAAAAAAAACCGCACTGAGGTCCGTTACAGACTACAGCGCGGTTTAAAGGAGGATGGATGACTTATAATTTCTAATTAATTCCCCGGCATCGCTGTACTAATTTTATTCCTGCTCTCATTCACGCACGACGTTCACTCGCCGCCCCCAGCCTCTGTCCCCTGATTTTATTCCTGCCCCGGCATCGCACTAAAACGCTCGCCTCCGCCCCCATTATTTATTTTATTCCTGCGGGCATCGCTGTGAAGCACTCGCCTCTGTCCCCATACTTTATTCCCCCCTTAGAAAAAGGGGGGTGTAGGGGGGATTTGTAGTTTGTTGTCATCCCGGGTCGGGGCCCGGAATCTCATCTTTTATCCTGCATCCTGCATCTTGATTTTATACCCCTCGCTCATAAAAGACATTCACTCGCTGTCCCCAGCGAGCCAGCTCATAGTCCAATCTCTTGTTTTCTCGGCCTGCTCCCTTGTGGAGGCGGTCGATATTTTCTCTTCATCAAGATATAGGCCCCAGTAAGTTATGGGCATATGCACTTCATTTATATGAGCTTCCTTGTCGTAACCCACCATATCGGGCGGGCAGTCGCAAACGGGATCTACAGTAAATTCCTCTATTCTCATTGTCATGTTTCGGCACCTCCTATTCTGTATCTTCATTTCTACTTATATATACGTCCTATGAGCTGTCTACAGTTTTAATTTATGCATTGAAGGGGGTTTTTCAAGGGGAAAAGAAATATCCAAGATACAAGATGCAGGATAAAAAATACAAAGGCAAAAGACGAGATCCCGGATCGGGGCCTGTGCTGAACCCTGTCCTGAATTCGTTTCAGGATCAATTCAGTATCCGGGATGACAACGGTGCTTAACCCATCGAGAGCATCGGGGTGTTCATGTATTGCCTGGACGCAAGATTGTAGGGGATTGCCGCTCATCTACGCTAAAGCTAGTGGTCTTCACACAAGGATACGTCCCGGCAAGCGACGCGGCAGGCCGCTTCGCGCGCAATGACAATCTTCATAGAAATTATACAATTACCGGTTAGAATATCTCGCTAATTTGTACGGGGACAGAGGCTGGGGGCGGCGAGTGAATGGCGTGCGTGAATGAGAGCAGGCATAAAATTAGTACAGCGATGCCGGGGCGGGAATAAAATCAGAGGACAGAGGCGAGCGTATTTGTGCGATGCCATGGGGGCAGACCGGAGCACGGAGTGCGATCGGGGGGCTGGTATAAAATTACAAGACAGAGCGGAGCGAGAAGCGCGATCGGCGTGGGGACAGCGAGAGAATGCATTTTATGAGCGAGGGGTATAAAATCAAGAAGACAGCGAGAGAATGTCTTTTATGAGCGAGAGCAGAATAAAGTTAGAAGACTCAAGGGCAAGAATTTTCAAACGGAGGATTATTAATTTGGTACCAAAGACTGCATTTATTACCAAGGGTGTGGGGAAGCATAAAGAAAAGCTTACTAGTTTTGAAATGGCTCTCAGGGACGCAGGCATCGCTGAGTTTAATCTCGTGAAGGTGTCGAGTATCTTTCCTCCTAACTGCACACTTGTCCCGAGAGCAAGGGGGCTTAAATCGCTCAGTCCGGGCGAGATCGTCTACGTCGTGATGAGCGAGAACGCAACGAACGAGCCTAACAGGCTCATAGCAGCTTCTGCCGGGATTGCCATACCCAAGGGGCATACCCAGCACGGTTATATATCCGAGCACCACAGCTTCGGAGAAAACGATACGGTAGCGGGAGAATATGCGGAGGACCTGGCGGCTTACATGCTGGCTACAACTATTGGAGCACCGTTTGATCCTGACAAGAGTTATGACGAGCAGAAGGATATATGGAAGATTAGCGGGCACATAGTAAAAACAAGAAATATTACAAAGACCGCAGTCGGCAATAAGAATAGACTCTGGACTACCGTTGTCGCAGCTGTGGTGTTCTCAAGCTATCAATAGCTATTAATTCCCGCGGGCATCGCTGTGCACATTTGAATTAAAATAACCGCTCACCCTGAGCGGACACGAAGTGTCCAGTCGAAGGGTCGCCTCCGTCCTCTGATTTAATTCCTGCGGGCATCGCTGTGAAGCGCTCGCCTCTGTCCTCTGATTTAATTCCTGCGGGCATCGCTGTGAAGCGCTCCGTGCTCCGGTCCGTCTTCTAATTTTATTCCCGCCCCCCGATCGCACTTCGTGCTCCGGTCTGTCTTGTAATTTTATTCCTGCCCCGGCATCGCACAAATACGCTCGCCTCTGTCCCCAATTTTATACCTGCCCGGCATCGCACAAATACGCTCGCCTCTGTCCCCATATATTATTTCATATTCGAGATATTAACTCTCTCAGCCATAGTGTTTTTTGATCCACTCACGGTATTCGCCCGAGCGGACGTGCTCGACCCAGTCGGTGTTACCCAGATACCAGTTTAGGGTTTTAACTATGCCGCTCGAAAAGGACTCTTCCGGCTCCCATCCAAGCTCGGCCTTTATCTTCCCCGAGTCTATAGCGTAGCGTCTGTCGTGGCCCGGGCGGTCTTTGACGAATGTTATAAGCTCTCGCCTGGAATCTATGGATGTAGGTTTGCCGACTGTCTCGTCTATCAAGTCGCAAATAGTCTCAACAACTGTGAGATTCTCCAATTCTCCTGAGCCGCCGATATTATAGGTTTCGCCTATGGAACCGCGGTTCATTATCTCCCATACTGCCGTGCAGTGGTCGCGCACGTAGAGCCAGTCCCTTACATTTTTTCCGTCGCCGTAAACCGGGAGCGGTTTTTCCTCAATCGCGTTCAGTATAACCAGTGGTATGAGCTTTTCGGGGAACTGGCAGGGACCGTAGTTATTTGAGCAGTTGGACACCTTTACCGGTACGCCGTAGGTTTTGTGATAGGCTCTGACAAGATGGTCGGATGAGGCTTTCGAGGCGGAGTAAGGGCTGCTTGGCGAATACGGGGTGTCTTCGGTGAAATACCCCTCTGCCCCAAGGCTTCCGAACACTTCATCGGTACTAATATGATGAAATAGCAGGACTCTGTCTTCTCTTTCCCTTACTGCCTCTAAGAGGTTATACGTACCGATTATATTGGTATTGATGAATTCGCCCGGGCCCGAAATAGAGCGGTCTACATGAGACTCGGCCGCGAAGTGGCAGACTGCGTCGACACAGTAGGAGTCAAAAACCGACTCGATCTTAACGCTGTCCGATATGTCTCCTTTTATAAATACGTAGCGCCCGGGGAAATTCTCTTCTATATCTGAAAGGCTCTCCGGATTTGCCGCGTATGTGAGCTTGTCGAGGTTTATCACCCGCCCCTGGAATTTGGTTTCCGTGAGCAGGTATCTGATGAAATTGAGCCCTATGAATCCCGAGCCGCCGGTTATTAGTAAGTTTTGCATAATTTAATAAATTGGCAGAAGCTCTGCCGGTATTTTTTTAAGCTCTGAATACGCTAGATCTTTCTGAGACACTATTGGTTGAGATACCGACCAGTCGATATTAAGTGCTTCATCCGACCAGAGAAGACCGTATTCATCTCCCGGGGAATAAAGGTCCGTACATTTATAGACTACGTCTGCCGTATCGCTCAGAACGCAGAACCCATGGGCAAACCCCTCGGGAATGTATATTTGACGCTTGTTCTCTGGCGATAAGTATACGCCCGTCCATTTACCGAAGTCCGGAGAGCCTGGGCGGACATCCACCGCAACGTCGAATATCTCGCCCGAGAGCGCCGTGACAAGCTTACCCTGGGGTTTATCCAACTGGTAGTGAAGACCCCTGAGCACACCTTTAACAGAACGGGAGTGATTGTCTTGAACAAACTCTTTATCTAAACCCGCAGCACAATATTTCTCCTTATGATACAACTCTCTGAAAAAACCTCTTTGGTCGGTATATATATCCGATTCAATGATTAAAACACCCGGAAGGTCTGTCTCTATTATACCAACGCTCAACGCTCTTCTTCCTCTTTTAGTATATCGAGCAGATAGCGCCCGTAGTCGTTGCCCGACATAGAGCGGGCGATCCGGGCCAACCCCGCCGAGTCTATAAATTTTTGGTGGTAAGCTATTTCCTCTATGCAAGCTATTTTGAAACCCTGACGCTCCTGAATGGCCTGAATGTAGCTTGCCGCCTGCTGAAGCGAGTCGTGAGTGCCGGTATCGAGCCACGAGAACCCTCTGCCCAAAAGCTCAACGGCAAGGGTGCCCCTATCTAAGTACTCCAAATTGACGTCCGTTATCTCAAGCTCTCCCCTGGGGGAAGGTTTTAGGGAAGAGGCTATATCCACTACGTCGTTATCATAGAAATATAGACCCGTAACTGCGTAGCGTGATTTGGGGTGTTC
>QIHJ01000107.1 GCA_003229065.1 Candidatus Dadabacteria bacterium | reverse complement strand
ACGACGAGCGCAGAAATCGCCAAGTGGACAATAATACAGGCTTAGTGAATAGGAAAGAGAGAAGCTCATCCAAAGATACGGTCGTAAATAGGAACAGCCAGGATTTGAGGTCTGACTATAATAAGTCGGGGGTACATAAGCAAGGGAAGCGTGCAGAAGTAAAGAATAATTCACGTATTGAGGATTCTCATCTAGCTCCGGCAAAGAGCAATAAACAGCAGATAAACCGGAATAAAATCTCTACTCAATACCAAAGCTCCAAGCACCCGCAATTAGGTAAGAACACAGGCTATAAGAGCCAGGTTAACTCGAGCCCAGGTCAAAATAAGTATAAGTCCAAGCCAGAAGGGAATAAGCTCCGTGGGAATTCAGACAGAAATTTAGTGAGCCCAAGGAACTATAACGCGAAGAGTATCAAAAATAGCCGAAAGCCCTTTAAGGCTTCAAATAAGAGCCTGAGCCCGCCTAACTCTCAAAAGAGCAAAGCAGCTTATAAATCTCAGAAGCCCCAGGTCAAGTCAAGATCAGTAAACAAAGGGCAGAGACATCAGAAAAGCTTTAAATCAAACAAAGCTAATAACCATGCCAAACAAAGAAAAGTAAATAACGCACATAAAGGCAACTTTAATAAGAAGGCAGCTAAGAAGAGTACTGTAAGAAGCGCGCCTAACCGCAATAGGATCGGGAGTACTGTGAACAAGAGTTTTAATAGCAGCCGCAGTACGATGAGGAACTCCGGCAAAAAATCATTTAACCGTCAGGTGAGAAGGTAGAGTCGTTTTTTCTTCCCTATCCTGATATTATATTCACGTTGTGGGAAAAGAAGAAAGAACAGACGAGATACATATCTCCGAGATAGATGAATACCTCGCATCCAGAGTGCTGGAGGGGAGCGATAAGCCGCTTGGGCTGATGGTCGAGAAATCTGGCGATGAGGGATACATCACACTCACGGATACCAAAGAGAGTAGGGCGCTCAGAGAAGAGGCGATTGACTTTGAGCTCTCTCCATCTGAGTATTTAAATCTTGATGATCGAGAATTAGATGACCTCTTAGCATCTCCTCTTGTCACAAGCTCGGCTCTTGAATTATTCGACTTTCTGCTCCTTCGTTTTTCAAAATTCAGCTGCCTGCTCGAATTCACCGGAAACGCCTGGAAGGTAAAGGTAACCTTAGAGCCTCTTTAGTTTAATGAGGCGTAAAAAGGCAAAATATAACTTACCGGCATTCCCAAGGAGTATATACTCTGCCGGGGGTGTGGTTAAGGTGATTATATTGTTTGAAATGTAATTTCTAAAACCGGTTGATTACTTCGTAGTAGGTGTTCCGCTGAGCGGGCTTGAACCCGGCGGAGCGTATCATGTGCACAAGCTCCTCAAGGCTCGATTTGTACTTGTTCTCGGCACAGGTGAGGACGTTCTCGTCAAACAGCGTCCCTCCCAGATCGCTCGCCCCGTAGTGCATGGAAAGAGAGCCGACTTTGTTGCCCTGCGTAAACCAGGAGCCCTGTATATGGGCGAAGTTGTCCAGATAAATCCTCGAGATCGCAAGCACTCGCAGGTACCTGTCCCCTCCGACTTCGTTCGGGAGCTTTCTCTCAAGAAAAGTATTCTTGGGCTTGAACGTCCAGGGAATGAACGCCAGGAAATTACCCGTCTCGTCCTGAAGCGCACGGATTCTCTCTAGGTGTTCGACTATATCCTCATCTTCCTCAAAGTGCCCGAACATCATTGTGGCAGTCGTCTTAAACCCCTGCATGTGGGCCTCTCGTGTGACTTTCATCCACTCATCTGCGTTTATCTTAAGAGGGCTGATTTTCTTTCTGACTCGGTTTGAAAGCACTTCGGCTCCCCCGCCGGGGATAGTCCTGAGCCCCGCGTCCCAGAGCTGTTTTAATACGTCCTGTGTGGAAATTCCGGAGTACTTGGCAATAGCGCTTATCTCGGGAGCCGAGAACAAATGGAGGTGCAGGTCCGGAATCTCCTCACGAGCCCTTCTTACGAGCTCAATGTAATACTCGAGCCCGATCTCCGGGTTGTGTCCCCCTTGTAGCAGCACTGTCGTGGCCCCGTTATGATAGGAAGTCCTCATTATCTCTATCACTTTATCGATGCTTAAAGCGTATGCGTCTGATGCGCCCGGAGGTCTCCAGAATGCGCAGAACAGACATTCCGTATCGCATACGTTCGTATAGTTCGGGTTCGTGTCCGCGACGAAGGTAACTATACCTTCAGGGTGGAATTTTCTCTTTTTCGAGTCCGCAAGCGCTCCCATACGGGAGGTGTCGGCTTCCTTTAGAAAATAAAGCCCTTCCTCGGGGGTAATCCTCTTATCATTCAATATTTTGCCGATTATCTCATTTACATCCATATAGTAAATAGTGAACCTTATGGCGGTCTTAGTGTCAATTCAGTAAAAAATCTTGTCCGCCGCAAAACTTAGTGTAAATTATTCATACATAATGTACTCCACTCTTAAGACAGTATTATTAGTTTCCGCTCTTTTAATACTCTGTATCCCGGTATCTCAGGGGGATGAGCCCGCCCGTTCAGAAAGCTTTATGAGCATATATTCAGACGGCAAAAAAGTAGGCTACTCACATATCTCGATAGATTATTCAGACGGCATCACTCAAGTTGATGAAAAAAGCGAGCTAAATATCACACTTCTTGATAAAGAGCAGACTGTTATAACAGAGGCTTCATATACGCTCAGCGGCTTTATTTTGCAATCCTTTAGTTTCAGGATGATTTCTCAGTCCGGCGAGTTATCGGCAGCCGGGATTGTGGACGGTGACGAGCTGCGAATAAGATTAAAATCGGTATCGGGTGAAACCAACCGAACTCTCAGGACGAAAGAAGGACTTACAGTATTCGCGCTCCTTCCTAAGTGGCTTGCAAAAAAACCTATGAGTGTGGGCGGTGAGTATAAGGTATCCCTTTTTGAGCCCTCGGCTGTAATAATGGGTGTAGACGCGGATGATCTGATTTCTACACATAAGATCGAAGAGCTTGAAGAGATAGAAACCGGGCATTCCGGGCTAGTCGAAACTTTCAGGGTCACAACAGAGTTTTTGGGATCTAATTACACCACGTGGATTACCCGGAACGGCGAGGTTATAAAACAGACTATACCGCCCGGTCTCACAGCGGCGAAAGACAGTGGCGCAGATAATCAAGATGAGTCGTTTTCGACATTTGATATAACCGCTAAAACCTCAATCCCTACCGATGTTAGAATTAAAAACCCCAGAGGGCTCGGTTATCTCCGCGCTGAAGTTACAGGTTTGGAAGATATTGAGGACATGAATTTTAATGACGGATACCGGCAGCAATACAAAAATAATGTAATCGAGATCCGCTCCCAGGATTTATCTCAATTGGCGGATTATGCTCTACCTTATAATGCGCAGACCGAGAGAGACTTTTTATTGCCCACTTATCTTATACAAAGTGACGACGAGCTGGTGAAGGCCAAAGCCAGGGCAATAGTAAAAGACGAGAGAGACCCCGTTAAGGCGGCGTCTCAAATCAGCACCTGGGTATATAAAAACCTTAAAAAAGAAGGTACTGTGAGCCTACCCAACGCCCTTGACGTACTGAAGACGAAAAAGGGAGACTGTAACGAGCACGCTGTGCTCTTTGCTGCGCTTGCGAGAGCCTCGGGTATTCCCACTAAGGTTGTAATGGGTACAATTTACATAGACGGCAGGTTCTACTATCACGCTTGGAATGAGGTGTTTTTGGGGAAGTGGGTGGCGGTAGACTCCACATACGGACAATTGCCCGCGGACGCCACTCACATTAAGCTTATTGAGGGTGATTTAAAAAAAAGTGGAGAGATTATGAAAGTAGTGGGTAAAATTAAGATCAAGGTACTTGATGCGTCTTAATATGAATCGATTAAATCTAAGTACAACTTTTCTCTTAGCCTCGGTGTTCTTTATGGGGTTCTTTTTTGCCTCCTGCGCGCAAAAGAGCGCGCCTGAGCCATTTTTAGAGGGAGGCTCTATAATAGAGGAGCCGGAGCCGAGCGCTCAGGCAAAGGCTTACTATCACTTTACTCTTTCAAGATACAACTTCCAGAATAAAAATTTCCAGCAAGCGCTGCGCGAGCTTGAAACGGCTGAAACCTACGACCCCGATTCGGCTTATTTAAAATACAACCTCGCGGTGTTCTATATATCCGCAGGCAGGGCAGAGGAGGCGCTCGCAAAGCTCGAGCAGTCAATCGAGCACGATCCGGAATTCTCCCCATCCTACACGCTTTTGGGTAAGGCGTACTCACTATCACAGAATACAAAAGACAAAGAAAAGTCGCTTAAGCTTTTAAAGCGTGCTATAGAGCTTGACCCTGGGGACGCGGAATCATACCTTTTTATAGGGATAATAGAGACCGAAGCCGGCAACTACAAAGCCGCGGAGCAGAGCTTTAAACAGATTATAGAGCTCTATCCCGACAACGACAAAGGTTACTATTTCCTGGCAAGGGTTTATTACGAAAACAGGGACTACCTGCAAGCCGCGTATTATTTTAAAGAAGCGCTCAAGATAAACCCGGGGTTCGTTACCGCGCTTGCCGAGCTTGCCCTAACGTATGAGAAGCTCGGAAGAATAGAGGAGTCCGAGAAGATATACAAAGATGTAATAGCGTTATTCCCAAATAACCTCGAATCATATGTGAGATACGGTAATTTCCTTTTCAGGATAAACCGTATGAACGACGCAACGGAGCAGTTCGAGAAGGCCCAGAGCCTGGACTTCAGGAACACTGATCTCAAGCTCAGGCTAGGTCTCCTCTACATCGAAAGCGGAGACTATGAAAAAGCTATAGAAGAGCTTCAGCTTATTGTGCTCACCGATCCGTCGGAAGAGCGTGCAAAGTACTATCTTGCTGTGGCATATATAGAGACCGGGAAGAATGAGGAGGCGCTTGCACTCCTTGATTCTATTACCCCGGAATCACCTCTATATGACGAGAGTCTGGTCCAAAAAGGGTTTATATACGATAAAAATGGTAATACACAAGAGTCACTCACGCTCATCGAAGACGCTTACAGTAGAAACCCCGAGAACGAAGTTATAGTCAATTACCTGGGATCTCTTTACAGAAAGCTTGACCGCTACACAAACGCCGTTTCGCTCTATAGCGATTATTTAAGCAAACACCCTAGAAGCCAGACCATCTATTATTCGCTCGGCGTGACCTATTACTTTATGGACGAGAATTACAAGTCCATAGACGTGATGAAAGAGCTCATACGTATTAACCCCGAGCACACTGACGCTCTCAATTTTGTGGGTTATACGTACGCCGAGATGGGAGTGAACCTGGACGAGGCAGAGGAGCTGGTGAAAAAGGCAAATATGCTCTCACCCAATAAAGGATACATTATAGACAGTCTTGGCTGGGTGTACTACAAGAAGGGACGCTACGATGAGGCAATTGAGCTTCTTAATAAAGCCGCAAGCCTGGAGTCCGGCGACCCTGCCATAATGGAGCATCTGGGAGACGTATATTACGACAAGGGCGATACGCCTAAAGCTCTCGAATATTACGTGAGAGCTCTAACGCTTTTCCAGGATTACCAAGGCGAGCCCGACCTCAAGCTAAAAGCGAGATTAGAGCAGAAAATAAACTCCATAAAACAGAAAATGAGCGCCGAAAGCTGACAGAGAGCCCCGTGTACACAAAAATCCTAACGGCAGCACTTCTGATACTGCTCTCTTCATGCGCACAGAAGCAAATATACCCGGGCCTTCCGGAAACGTCTCCCGAGGAATTATTACGAAAAGCGGCGCTTCTTCAAAACTCCGTAAGATCCGTAAAAGGCCTTGCCTCGGTTAGTATAAAAACCCGCCATGATAAGATCTCATACACTCAGGTAACGCTTGCCGAGGAGCCCGATCTGCTGAGACTCGAAGCCCTGAACCCATTCGGCAGCACTGTAGGTTTTATATCCTCTGACGGCAAGAAAATATATATAGTCTCACAAAAGGACCGGGGTGTTTACGATATAGAAGAAGTGTTTGACCTCTCCTACGTATATCCCGGAATCGAGCTTGAGATTACCATAGAGCGCCTGGTTGACCTCGTAACGGGACGGGTCCCCAAGGACTTATTCGCTGGAGAAAAGGAGGTTCATGTAGCCTCAAGTCCAGAGGGCATTACGCTTACGTTCGGGAACATTGAGAGTGATGCAAGTGACAAATTATGGATAAACCCGGCAAATAATCGTGTAGAGAAGGCACGCATTCTTCTAGAATCAGGGGAAGTGGCTGATCTGAATTATGAGTATTTCGACGACTTGATAAACGGTCATTACTTTCCCAGATTAATCGAATTTAAAACAGGTGAGCTTGCCATAACAATTAAATATGAACCCGACGTAGTACTGAACCAGGCGATAGACTCCTCGCTGCTTAAACCCCCGCCCGGGTCTTAGCGGCTAGTAAGCGCAAAGCCGATTTGAAAAAAATCACCTGAAAACTTATACTTAAGCCAGTGGGGACAGAGGCAGCTCTTGGACTGCACACTACGTGTTTGCTCAGGTTGAAATGACGAGATGGGGACAGAGGCGAGCGCTTCACAGCGATGCCCGCAGGTATAAAATCAGAAAACGGGCCGAACACGGAATGATATTGAAGGAAGCTCAAAGGATTGGGTCAATTGTCTCGAATAGAAATAACTAAGGTATTTACCGTAAAGAACAAGCTCGGACTTCACGCGCGCGCAGCGGCCGTGTTCGTAAGGCTCTCAAGCAAATACGGGTCTGAAATACAGCTCGTAAAAGATAGCTATAAGGTAAACGGCAAGAGCATCCTGGGCGTACTCTCTCTTGCAGCCACTATGGGGAGCGAGATAGAGGTAACCACCAGAGGCAATGACGCACAAGCCGCAATTGACAGTATAGAAGAGTTAATAGACAGCGGGTTCGGGGAGGGGGTATGAGGGTCGAGAGAAACGGGATCGCAATATCCCCGGGCATTGCCGTAGGGAAAGTGGTAATTCTGGACCGCTCAAAGACCATAGTGCAGCGGACGGGGATAGAAGAGAGTCAAATCGGCTCCGAAAAACAGAGGTTCCTGTCTGCGGTAAAGCGCTCAAAAGATGAGCTCCTCTCGATAAAAGATAAGCTCGATTCTGAGGGGGCCGGAGAGCACCATCAGATACTGAATTTTAATATAATGATGCTCGAGGACTATCTGCTTTCTGAAAAAGTGCTAAAGCACATAGAGTCTGAGCGCGTAAACGCCGGATGGGCCGTAAATTCCGTACTAACCAAAAAGAGCGAGGCGTTTAAAGACGTAGAGGACATATATATGAAAGAGCGTCTTGCAGACATTTATTACTTGGGGGAGAGGATCCTCCGGAACCTGCACGGCGTACACGAGGACATCCCTATGCTGGACGAAGACTCCATACTCATCACTCACGATATATCGGCGCTTGACGTAGTGCAATACGCTAAGAACAAGGCTGCCGGCATAGCGACCGATATAGGAGCGCTCACTTCCCACAGCGCCATTGTGGCAAAATCGCTCGGCATACCCGCCGTCATGGGCCTGCAAGATATTACGCTCAGAGCATCCCCCGGAGACAGTATATTTATCGACGGCTTCACCGGAACAGTAATACTCGACCCTGGTGAGGAGGAATTTGAGGAGTTTAAGAAAAGGAAGTCCGACTATCTGGACTTAGAGAAGAAACTCCTTCAATACGCAAAGCTCTCCGGACGCACGCAGGACGGAAAAGAGATAAAGGTAAACGCTAATATCGAGATTACAGAAGAGCTTAATCTCGCTATGTGCTATGGGGCTGAGGGCATCGGTATGTACCGAACGGAGTTTCTCTTTACAAACGCTGTCTACTTCCCGGACGAGGAAAAGCAGCTTGAGAGCTATAAAAAAGTAGTCTCTGCGCTTAATTCTCCCGAGGTCACTATCAGGACCCTTGACATTGGCGGAGACAAATTCCCTGCGGGCATGGAGCCTTCAAAGAAGCTAAACCCGGCGCTCGGACTCAGAGGCATACGGTATTCCCTTCACGATGTCGACACGTTCAGCACTCAAGTTCGCGCAATCCTGAGGTCAGCAGAGGATGATAAAAAGATACGCATGTTGATACCCATGGTCTCAAAGCTCTCAGAGATAATCGACACAAAGAGAATAATCTCCGGCATAGCCCGGGAGCTTGGGAGAGAGGACTCCTGGGAGATAGGGGTCATGATCGAGACCCCCTCAGCCGCTATCATAGCCTCCGATATAGCGGAAGAGGTGGACTTTCTGAGCATAGGTACAAACGACCTGATACAGTACACACTTGCTGTCGACAGGATAAATGAGCATGTCTCATATCTATATACGCCGTTTCATCCCGCAATACTCAGGCTGATTAAAAGTGTCGTTGAAGCAGGGCATGAAAAGGGCATACCGGTAGGCGTATGTGGCGAGATGGCCTCCCAGCTCTCTTGCGTGCCGCTATTGGTGGGTATGGATGTCGACGAGCTCAGCATGAATGCCCATTCAATTCCTAAAGTGAAGAAACTCCTTAACACTATTACGGAAAAAGACTCAAAGAGAATATTGAAACACTCCCTGGGTCTCAAGACAGAGTATGAGATCAGAGAGTACGTAAGGCGCGCCATTGTGAGTAAATGGGGGGAGAGCTTCCCACCCGAGTTTATAATCGAGATCACATCGAGTGTATGACTACAACTCACCGTATTTTCTTCCAATATTATCCTGCATTCAAATAACTATTGATACTAACGTTCGTTTGAATTATAATT
>QIHJ01000052.1 GCA_003229065.1 Candidatus Dadabacteria bacterium | reverse complement strand
GCCGATCGAGCTTCCCAAGGGGTAGGTCATAGAAAAGAAATAGAGTATTCAATGAATGATAAAGCAAAATCGCCACCTAGAGTTAGACTTACGCTCAGAGCCGGTGTGACGGGCCACCGTCCGGTGGGACTCGAGAGTTCAGACATTGCCGTCCTCCACTCAAAGCTGGGGCATGTCCTTGGTGAGTTAAAACGCATAGTGTATGAGATTAATAATACCCCTACTTCGTATGCGCCAGAGGCCCCGTTACTTAGGATTATATCTCCGTTAGCTGAGGGCGCCGACATGCTGGCCGCCGAGGCCGCGCTGGATCACGGGTTTGAGCTCCAGTGCGCAATTCCCTTTGAAAGAGGAGAGTATGAGAAAGACTTTCAGGGTCCGGAATCCGTACGCCGATACCGGGGGATGCTTGAAAAGGCTACGGCGGTTTTCGAGCTCGAGGGCTCACGACGCACGAAAGCACTTGAAAACGAGTCGTATCAAGCAGTGGGGAGAATGGTGCTCAATCAAAGTGATGTCATTATAGCCGTTTGGGACGGGAAAGAGCCAAGAGGAAAAGGCGGGACCGGGCAGATTGTAAAAGAAGCCATGCAGCTTGAAATACCACTCATCTGGATAGATTCATCACCTGCGCATGAGATAAAGGTTCTCACGGGAAATGAATACGGGGCGCATGAAGAAAGCGGCTTAAGCGGGCTCGACAGGAGATTAAAGCAGCTTCTTATCCCGGACAGCATTAGTGATTCCGTGATTAAAAACGCTTATTTTTCTGAGCTCCAGCCCCAAAGGGCATGGGGGGTTATGTTCGAGGTGTTTTGCGATTTTTTTTCCGGGGAAAAGATAGATGCAAGTGGGGTGCATGTAAAAAACTTTGAGAAAAAGACGAAGGAAGAGTGGGGGGAAAACACCTCTTGCTTAATCGACAATTCCCTATCCCCTGAGCTTGTTTCACATATAGACGAGCAGATTGACGAGAGTCTGCTGCTGCATTACAGTTGGGCGGATAATCTGGCGAATTATTACTCGAATGTCTACAGGAGCTCATTTGTTACCAATTATTTATTAGCGGGACTAGCCGTATTCTTTGCTCTTTTAGCGGTGACAGTTCCTTCCTTTGAAAAAGTATGGATTTTTATTGAGCTCCTTATTATCGTTTCGATACTTGCCATTACAAGAGTTGGGACCCGGAAGAGGTGGCATGAAAGGTGGATTGACTACAGGCTATTGTCTGAGCAGATAAGACAACTCAGATCTCTGGCGCCGCTCGGGTTAACCACCCCCGCCTTCAGAGTGCCGGCTCACGATACTCACGGCGATCCCAGGAACTCTTGGGTCAATTGGCATTTCAGAGCGATAATTCGCTACCTGGGAATCGCAAGCGCAAGAATTAATAAGGAGTATCTACAATCTTACCGCTCACTTTTGTCTGAGCGTGAGATTATGGGTCAGATAAATTATCACGAGAAGAACTCACCACGCTTCCAGGAAATACATAGGAGACTCCACTACCTCGGCAATACTTTATTTATATTGACCCTTATTGCGGTTCTGCTGCATTTCCCCTTTTCCTCCGGGTGGCTCACTCTCTGCGCCGCGGTGTTTCCGGCCTTTGGAGCTGCGTTTTACGGTATCAGGACACAGGGGGAATTTGAGCAGATTGCCAAGCGCTCCCGAGCGATGAGCGCTAAGCTCAAGGATATTAAGAAAGAGCTGGATAGTTCGAACTTTACTCCGACATATGGTGAAATGGCATTAATTGCCGAAAATACGGCAGAGATTATATCGTCTGAGACGCTTGATTGGAGGATTGTATTTCAGTCAAAACGCTTAGTATTGCCCGTATAAGCAATCGCTGATATAATCCTGATTTAGCTGATATTTTAGTACATGGGAATTAATATGGCACACGACGTATTCATAAGTCACTCGGGAAAAGATAAGACTGTGGCAGACGCCGTCTGCGCAACCCTGGAAAAAGGCGGTACCCGTTGCTGGATCGCACCCAGGGACATAGTGCCCGGCACACAGTGGGGCGAAGCCATCATCGATGCCATAAGTAACTGCAAGGTCATGGTGCTCGTTTTCTCATCCAACGCAAACGAGTCGCAGCAGATTATTCGAGAGGTAGAAAGAGCTGTAAATAAAGGAATTCCCATTATACCGTTCAGGGTCGAGGACGTCGACCCGAACAAGTCGCTTGAATACTACATAAGCGCCCCTCACTGGCTTGATGCCCTGACCCCTCCGCTTGAAAAACATATAGAGCACCTTAACTCAACCATTAAGATTCTGCTTTCTAGACAAGAAGACCGGGGAGAAACCTCAGGCACCGGGAAGGATGGGGCGGAGCGCACGGGCACTGAAAGCAATATTGGTACAGATAAGCTTGAAACCATACGTGAGCCCTATAAGGATAAAGGAGGGAGTGCGCAACGTTTTAACCCTAAATTGATAGGTGGCGGCATTGCGGTTCTCATACTTATTTTAATTGGTTTTCTCGTGTTCTCGGGCGATAACGGCGGTGGAGAAAATAAGAACGACTGGAATAACGGCAACACCAATAATACTCCTATAGCTACTGATAACAACACAGTCATAAACACCCCTGTTGACGGCGGGCAGTGGGGAGCTCTCGCTCTCACACCTTCGGGAGGCTGGGGATTTTCAACGAATCAGCCCACACAGCAGGCAGCTGAACAAGAGGCTATGGTAAAGTGCAGCAGTAAAAACCCCGACTGCGAGCTGAAGAAATCATTTGATAACTGTATGGTTTACGCAAGGGCGGAAGACGGGGCCACGGCCTGGGGGACTCATGAGAATCTCGATGCAGCAAGAGAGGCCGCTGTGAGTAAGTGCCACGAATTCACTACCGGAACGTGTGGCTCGCATGTCGAGCTCTGCGCGGACGGGAGTGTTGCGAGGGTAAACGTATGGGGCGCTATTGCGACTGCAGATGACGGTAATCACGGTCAGGCGTGGAATTACCCTAGCCGGGCGGTAGCGGAAGCCGCGGCCTTGAAAGAGTGCCAAAAAGAGGCACCTAACTGTATAGTCAGGACGTCTTTTACTAATTGCGCCGCCGTAGCCAGGGGAGATGACGGTGCGCTCGGATGGGCCAAGTATGACTACATGGACGATGCCGTAAACGCTGCCTATAAAGAGTGTGAAGAGCGGAGCAGCGGTAAGTGCTCCTTGTTAATTAAGGTTTGCGCTGACGGAGAAGAGGACAACTAATCCAGGAATGCGGATTTATTCCCCGTGTAACATAATCTTGGTTCAGATCAAATGTGATAGAGTCCCGGTCATTCTTGAGTGTTCTGAGAATTCACAACATTTATTACGACCTCGGGAGATTCCCTGCCGTTTTCATATCCCATGTACTTCACCCAGCTATGGGGCGGATCCACGGTGAACCAGAAATAAGTCTTAGGAAAAAATACCTTAAACACACCGAGCACCCCGAGCTTGGGGACCAGTTCAACCTTGTAGCATTCGATATCACCCTCTGAGGTTGTAACCGTTTCAATTCCCTTTTGTTTGAATTCTACATTGTAAAGCTCGGGCTCGTTAGATAACAGTCCGGCTTTGAGGTTGTCTCCGCTCTGGAAGGGAAGGGTGCGGAGGGCCATAAATACTCCTTCCATTATGAGGGTGCCGGGGGTGAAGTCGTAAGTTTCCTTAAGAGAGTCGTCTCCCTTCGGATCTATTCTTTCAAAAATCGCGGTCCCGAGCTCCAGATCAAGGGTCTTTTTATCGGTGTTGATGATTTCTCCGCTCATGTTTTTAACTGTGCTGACGGTGCTTATAGGGTAGAAGGTATCTTGAGCCTTAAATATAGACTCCGATACCCAGGTTGCGTTTTCTGAAAAGGGATACAATAGCCCTTTTCCTTTGAATGTTATCTTTAAAAAGTTCTCTCCGTTTTGTGTGAACTGCTCTGCAGTCCAATCGGCAGTCCACTTTGTGCCCCCGTCTTTGTAATCGACGACCATGGTGCCGCTTTCCTTTGCGCTCATAGGCGGGACTTTAAACGGCTCGGCGTGAACTGCTAAGACTGACAGGAGGAGCGCAGCCGTAAGCGAGATAATTACTGTTTTTAGTTTCATGTTCAGATTCCCCTCCTGAAATTATAAATTTTAAATACGGATTTTGCGAATAGATTGCCTATATTTTGGTAATATTCTATTATAAATGCTAATATGTCAGTCATAGTTACGCACCATTTCATGAGAAGGGTTCTCTAATTTAACATTCGATCGATAAAACTACATTGCGATCGACAATACTAAATTGAGATCAATAAAACTATCATGCTATAGCGCTACGTACATTAATGCAACAATGACAAAACTGATCAGGAGAAGGAAATGAAGAAGCTGTTCGGAGGAAATTATCTTATCATCGGCATAATTACGGGAGTCTTGCTAGGCGGGCTCGTAGGATCGTTTTTCCCCGAAACAGGAGTGGCGCTCGGGTTTTTAGGCACGCTCTTTTTAAATGCGCTCAAGATGATCGTGCTGCCCCTGATCATCGTTTCTATTACGCTGAGTATTATTAAAGTCGGCAACCTGGGCTCGCTTGGAGTTAAGACCCTAATCTACTATCTGTTTACTACTTGCATAGCTGTATTTATCGGAATCCTAGTCGTAAACATCATACATCCGGGGGTAGGCTCGGCCGTCTTGAGCGGTGAGATGCCCGATATTGTTAAAGCGAAGGAGAACATGAGTCTCATTGAAGTATTACTCTTGAAGTTCGTATCGCCGAACCTTTTTAATTCTGCTGAAGAGTTCGAGATACTCCCCCTTATAGTTGCCTCAATCCTGTTCGGTGCGGCGTTTGCAGCACTCGGCAGGGAGAGCAAGTTAATCGAAGATATATTCACAGTTTTAGACAAGGCTATTATGAAGATAGTGCATTGGATTATGATCTTTACTCCCCTTGGGATATTCAGCCTGATAGCGGAGCGTATAGGTATGTCGGGCGGCGGGAGCGCCGTAATCGAGCTTGCGATGGAGCTTGGTAAGTATGTATTGAGTGTCGTGGTGGGTCTCGCAATACACGGTCTTATAGTCCTTCCTATAATACTGTTTTTATTCTCCAGGAGAAACCCGTTTGAATATGTGAAAAACCTGAGCAAGGCTCTCCTTACGGCTTTCTCGACAGCTTCCTCATCGGCTACACTGCCGCTTACGATGGAGGGTGTGATCGACGAAGCTAAGGTGAATCCGAAAGTGGGCAGGTTTGTGCTTCCGCTCGGAGCTACGATAAATATGGACGGCACAGCGCTATACGAGGCTGTGGCCGTGATATTCATAGCACAGAGCTACGGTATAGACCTGAGCATAGCCCAGATGGTGATTATATTCTTTACCGCCACTCTGGCCGCCATTGGAGCCGCCGGAATACCCGAGGCCGGGCTCGTCACGATGGTTCTGGTCCTGCAGGCCGTAGGGCTTCCGCTCGAGGGCGTGGGGCTCATACTTGCCATAGACTGGCTGCTCGACCGTTTCAGGACCACCGTTAACGTTTGGGGTGACTGCATAGGAGCGGCCGTCATAGAGCGTTTTGAAAACGGGGAGAAAGGGGCCTCCGGGAAAGGTGGCTCATAGAGTCTCCCATAATCTTAATAATATGAGTGAAAAAGTCATATTTTCATGGAGCGGCGGTAAGGACAGCGCGCTTAGTCTTTATGAAATTCAAAATTCCGGAGAATACGATCTACACGCTTTAATCACTACCGTGACTGTAGATTACGGGAGAGTCAGTATGCACGGTCTCAGAAGAGAGCTGCTTCACTCCCAATCAAAATCTTTGAGACTGCCCCTTGAAGAGATGTTAATTTCCAAAGACGCTTCAAACGAGGAGTATGAGTCCAAGCTAAGAGATACGCTGAAAAATCATACAAGTTCGTGTGTTTCGAAAATTGTGTTCGGGGATATATTCCTTGAGGATATAAAAGAATACCGTGAGGCTCTTATGTCTGAGATCGGGATGGAATGCATATTCCCGATATGGAAGAGAAATAGCACATTACTTGCCGGGTATTTTATCAAAAGCGGTTTTAGGGCCGTAGTCGTGTGTGTGGATACTGAGCAGTTAGACGCTCAATTCGCAGGCAGGGAGTTTGACGAGCGTTTTCTGAGAGACCTGCCCGACGGAGTCGATCCGTGCGGAGAGAACGGGGAGTTTCATACGTTTGTTTATGACGGCCCTATTTATAGTAACGCTATTGCTCACACCTTGGGTGAAATTGTCATAAGGGACGGGCGTTTTTGTTACTGTGACATATTGCCCTCTTAAAAAGCCCAATTCATATAATCTGATTTTTTAATAGTGGGCTATAGTTGGGAATTTGACCCCCGGCCTCTTGATTCGGAGACTACTACTTTATCGAATAGCTTCGCCTAAACACTACTCCTGCTACGAGAAGCATTGCACCCAATAGTACCATCATCCAGGTTGATAAAGCAGGAATGTTTCTTACAGGCAGCTCGGGGACTACGTAAACAACAGTCGCGTTAACAAGTGATATCCTGTCGAAGAGCTCCGGGGATTGATTTACGCCTATAAGAGCGACGCTCAGGTTACGAACGTTTTCAAGGCTAAGCTCTTGGGGCGCAAGATTCATTTCAAATACCGAAGGGATCGGCACCTGTATTCCCAAAAGCGGCGGTAAGTCAAATGGAGGAGTTAGCAGTGAAACCAACAATGCTCCTTGTATACCCGGGCCCAGATCAACATCGAGGTATGTCGCCGTATTCAGACGGTTGAAAGGAGCAAATCCGAACCCCATCAGGAATGCTCCATCGGTATTCTCTGCGCTAATACCGACTCTTAACGTTACACTCTCTATCGTAGTATCATCTGGTATCGGGGGGAATTCGAAACGAAGAAGAACGTCACTTCCTATCTGTGGGGCATTAGACCCGGCCGTAGGCTGATAGAATGTGTTTTGGTTGTTGTCCAGAAGATTTGCCAGATTCTGATCCGTAGACAGCGGATTGCCCGTAATCGTATTCGGTGTTCCAACACCAGGTGTTGTAATATGAGCAATCCCGCTCACTGGAGGGACCATATCAACCGTATTCGTTACAGCAAAGCCTATGCTTGGAATCAGCAATAAAATAGCTGCAATAAATAGGATAAACAGATTTTAATGAAACTTTGTTGTTTGGTAAAATCATTTTATCTCCTCATCAAATTTTAATGCAATAAATACTAATTTGTTCTTCTGTTTTTACCTGCATTTATTAAACACTGCATTTGACCCGATTCAAACTGTATATACTTTAGGTTGTTACAGGTATTTAAGCCGCTCAAGATCAAACCTCTATAATAATTTTATGAGAATGGCTTTTCAGGACATTAAGGGATTTTGCGTCCAGCATGGTATCGGGCATATTCCTCAGGATGATCGTCGAGTTGAACATCCTGGCAGACTCTATAATGGCATCCATCTCATCTGCACAAGAGGTGGCGTCTATTGAAACGCTGAATCCAAGCTGAAGAAGCTCAATAGCTTTTGTTGAGTTTTGAATATCTGTCATAACTGCCACTCCTCATTTCTTTATTTCTTTAGTGATTTGCTGAAGGGAAAGAACTAAAATATTCTCTATCCGGGAGACTATTGATAATACTTGAAAGGTTTAAACATGAAAAGGGTGACTGAGCCTGAACTGATGACTGAACGTGAGCAGGTAGAGGCTTACGGCAATGCCGACTTTGAAGAACCTCACTCGAATTTTATAAAGCTATTGAAAGAATACTGCCCCGAAATTACTAATCTCCGCTCTGTATTGGATTTAGGCTCCGGTGCAGGAGATATCCTGCTCAGATTCTCTAAGGCGTATCCCCTTGCCCACATAGACGCGGTCGAGGGCTCTCAGACAATGCTCCAATTCGCTGAAGGTCTACTAAGCGAATACTCCGGGATCAAAATGCGGATCAGGTTTGTAAATTCTATGCTTCAGGATTTCAGCTCTTCAACAGATTACGATCTTATAATGAGTAACAGCTTGCTCCATCACTTGCACAACCCCTCTCATTTCTGGGATAAAATAAAGGAGCTCTCTCAACCGGGCGCACATATTTTTATAATGGACCTAATGAGACCCGGCTCGCTTGAAGAAGCCCGGGAGCTCGTCCGTACGTATGTGGATGGTGAGCCCGAGATACTGAGGAGGGACTTTTATAACTCGCTACTAGCCGCATTTACGATCAATGAGGTGAGGGAGCACCTTGCCGAGGCCGGTCTCGGTGAGCTTCAAACAGAGCAGATAAGCGACAGGCATTTTATAGCTTTCGGCACATGTAGATGACTATAAGGATAAATTGTGAGAATATTAAGAATGTATGAGAGAGAGTTGTAAATCGCAAAATACGGAGGCTGAATATTGAATAAAAAGTCCACTAAAAGATCGGTAGAAGTAATAAATACCGAGCTTGTGTTTCCCACCCATGCTAATCACTACGGTACGATTTTCGGCGGACGCGTGCTCGAGCTTATGGACACTACGGGCGCTCTTGCCGCAATGCGTTTTGCGAACGAAGAGGCAGTTACGGCGTCGATCGAAGCTATAGACTTTAAAAGACCCATAAAAGTAGGTGACATAATCGAGCTTAAGGGAAGAGTTATATATACGGCGAACACCTCTATGGTTGTCAAAGTGGATGTCTACAAGATAAATAAATTCAGCTCAAAAGAGGACTATTCATGCAGCGACCACCTCATATTTGTTGCGGTTGACGCAAACGGGGAGCCCAGAGCGGTGCCTGCGCTCCGGTGCGTGACTAAAGAGGAAAAGAAATACTGGAAGATCGGCGAGGAAATTAAAAAGAGAGCTAAAGAAAG
>QIHJ01000317.1 GCA_003229065.1 Candidatus Dadabacteria bacterium | reverse complement strand
TGTAGCTTTCGGGATATTGTCCAACTCCCATCTTGTAATATCCGTAAGGAACGTTGGTTATGTCAAGAGCGCCGGGCGTTTAGTGAGGGATTTGTTCAGGGATATTGGGAGCGCAGGTGGACACCGCTCGGCTGCAAAGGCGGTCATTTCTCTCAGCAAAGTGAGGAAAACGATCGGAAAAGGCTCCCAGGACAAGATCAAAAAATGGGTCACGGGCATTTTTACAAAAGCAGTTACTGAAAAAGCAGAAGAAGAAAACAACTAAGTTTCAAATATCCTGATTCAAATTATTGATCCACACAGTTATTATCCCTTCATTTCCCCAATTAAAATTGAATAAACCAGTATAAGCTAATATAATCAAGACGCTATGAGAATTATTTTCATGGGTACGCCCGAGTTTGCCGTTCCTTCACTTAAAGCGCTCATCGATTCCGAAGAAGATGTCGCAGCCCTCGTATCTCAGCCCGACAGGCCCAGGGGTAGGGGGCGTAAGCTTGCCTCGACCCCGACAAAACTTGTAGCGCAAGACTACAATATCCCCGTGCTCCAACCCGATAAAATAAGAGATGATATTTTTCTTGAGGAAATCGGCGATTTAGAGCCTAGCCTCATAGTCGTCGCCGCATACGGCAAGATACTGCCCGAGGGGCTCCTGGAGCTGCCCCGGTACGGCTGCATAAACGTACACGCCTCTCTTCTTCCCTGCTACAGGGGGGCGGCGCCCATAAACTGGGCTGTTGTCAGGGGAGAGAAGGTAACCGGGGTTACGACTATGCGGATGGACGAGGGGATGGATACGGGTGATATGCTTCTTAAAAAAGAGATGCCGATTGAAGAACAAGATACCGGGGAGACTCTCACCAGACGGCTGTCCGTTATCGGGGCCGAGCTATTAATAGAGACGATTAAGCTCCTGAAAGAGGGAGCCCTAGTCCCCGAGAAACAGGATGAATCCAAAGCAAGCTATGCCCCCATGCTAAAGAAAGAGGACGGACTCATAGACTGGGAAAAATCTTCGTTAGATATTAGGAACCTGATCCGGGGCATGCTCCCCTGGCCGGGGGCTTTTACCCGTCTGGGGGACAAAATACTCAAGATTTACTCAGCTAAGAGCGCTCTGTCCGAGGGAAGACCCGGAGAAGTATTAAGCTCCGAAAAAGGTGTTCTTGAAGTCGCCTGCGGCGGGGGCTCGCTTATAATTTCCGAGCTTCAAATAGAAAGCGGTAAACGCTTAGAGGCGAAACCCTTTCTGTCAGGCAGGAAGATAGACCCGGGTACCGTACTCGGTTGAGCTTTTTATCTTACCAATTGGCGTTCACGCACGTCTCTCCGATTTGAGCAAGATGTATCTTTACCTGCTCAAGAGTTGCTTCCTGAATCTTATCACTCCCGCATGCTCTTAGAAGTAAGCTCCTGCCCTGCTCAGTGTCCCCGGTTTTAATATACAGCACCCCCATGGTATCAAGCGCATACGGCGGAATTGTCTCGGCGCCTTCTGTTGCCCTCAGCATGTAGCCAAGCGCCTCATCGTAGCCCTCTGCGGTCTCTATATATAACGATGCCAGGTTGTTAGCGGCCTCGAGGTTCCTCTCGTCTATTGATAGGGCTTTCTTGTAAAATTTCTCGGCATTGGTGTATTCTCCGAGCACATAGTACACGTTTGCAGTATTCACAATCGGGGTCGCGAGGCCTGGGTCGCTCTCAATCGCCTGAGAATATTCTCTTAGTGCAAGCTCGTACTTTCCCTCCCTCTCGTAAATCACCCCGAGGTTGTTGTGCTCCTCGGCGCTAAGCGGGTCTTCCATAAAGAGCGATCCGGTCAAAGCAGCGCAGCCTGTGAGCATTACGGCCGTAACCATAAATGTAGAGCGGATTATGCCCTTCACTTTTTAATCACCAGCATGAGTCGGTTCATTCTCTCCCACTCCGAGTCGAGCTTTGAGGACTCGATTTTCCGGCCGCCTTCAAAGCCCGTGTGTAGAACAAACGTATCCCTCGAGCTCGAGTATCCATAAACCACATAGTAGTGCGGCACGCTCACACGCCATTTTCCCCTGTCCACCAGGAGTATCACGGGCACACCTTCGTCTATCAGGGCCTTTAGACTTTGCAGGCTCCCGTTTTCCGTTCTTGACTGAAACCCCTCATCCCGCGCGAAATTCTCCATGTCCGAGATAAGCGCCCCGTTTAACGCAGGCGTATAAACTTCCCCCGCCACCTCGTCCTGGCCAAGCGTATTTCCGTAATGAGCCATCACCGATACCATCGCCGCCGGACCGCAAAAATCGTCTTTCTGTTTAATGAAAGGCACGTTCTCTATAACGGATACCGTGTCTCCGGGCGTATTACTATAAACCACGTCATTCTTTTGCGAGCAGCCCGCGCAGCAAAATAGATACAGAGCCGCTCCGAGCAATATATGGGGGTTTTTAAGCCAAGAGTTTCTGAGCCAAAGGTTTCTGAGCATTGTTTCTATTGAATGTTGTATACTGTTTACGGTATCCCTAGACTCTTTTCCATAGATACACGATCAGAAGTACTAGAGCGACAATCACTAAAATCGCGACCACTATTCCGACTGCGCCGTTGCCCCCGGCAGGTATACGGTCGGTAAGGGAGGCTATCTGGTGCACCTGGTCGTCCGTCATAGTAGCGAGCTTCTCTGAAACTTCCTCTGCGGTCAATCCGTGACCTTTGAGCTTCTCTGCGACTATTTTGTTCTCGAGCGCGCGTCTTACTTTTATCTCGTTTATTTCCCTGAGGGTAGACGCGTTTTCCCCGGTATCTATCATTTGTGAATCGACCATTGCGGCCTGTGCGGTGCTATGAATTAAAGCTGTGGGCGTAAACGTGAACAGAACAAGGAAAATTATCGAAAGGTTTAGTTTTCTCAGAGTTGCCTTCTTCATATCCGTCCTCCTCTCTTAAATTTATGTACTCAATTCTTGGCTCTTTACTTATCTTGGGTCTTTACTTAGTCCCGGCATATATTAAAACCGATAATTCAGCTTAAACAAAGCTGTTTTTAAGGATAATAAAACTTTAATAGCCGCCTTCGCTAAAGCTATGTCAAGGTAGGCCGGGCTGCGCTCCGACAGGTGCCGGGGCAGGCCGGGATACAGGATTAAAAGATGAAACTCATCCTAACCTCCCCACTGAGGCGGCAGAAAGGGATAACATTTAAATGGAATGCCTGCGGATGCCATTGGCTTTTTGCCAAAAATAGACCCTATGGTAGTATATCAAACCTTATGTTGCAGGTGCTAACAGGCTCGCAAAAGGGCAGGAAACTCAAGGTCCCGAAAGGGAGCAAGGTACGTCCCCCGACGAGCAGGGTAAAGAAATCGATTTTCGACAGGCTGGGAGACATAAGCGGGCTCAGAGTACTCGATATCTTCTCGGGCTCCGGAAGCCTCGGGATCGAATCGCTCAGCAGAAACACAGAGCATGTGACTTTTATTGAAAAGGACCCTTCCGCGTTCAAGGTGCTGACAGAAAACCTGACGAAGTGCGGATTCCTGCAAAGTGCTTCACTCATATGTGCGGATTATGAAGCCGCGCTTAGAAGACTCAAGAGGCAAAATGAGAGCTATGAGCTCATCTTTGTCGATCCCCCATACGATCTTTATAAGACCAAAGAGGTTAGTGATTTCGTTTTGAGCGCAGGAGACCTGCTCCGGGAGCTTGGTGTTCTCGTAATAGAGCATGACCATAAAATTGAAGATTCTCCCTCGGGTTTCAGCAGATTCACGAAGCCCTTCGGCGGGACCCATGTAAGTTATTTCACAAAAGAGGTGTCCAGTGAGTAAAGTCGCCATATACCCCGGATCCTTCGATCCTTTTACCAGAGGCCATATGAATATCATAGACCGGGGCATAAAAGTATTCGATAAAGTGATTGTTGCAGTCGCTCATAATAAATCCAAAAACACTATTTTTACGCTTGAAGAGAGGGTCCAGATACTCAACACATTATTCGAGGGCCGCACCGACATCGAGGTCGATAGCTTTGGGGGTCTCCTCGTTGATTACGTTATTAAACGCGGGACCAATGTTGTGCTCCGCGGCATGAGAACGGTGTCCGATTTCGAGTACGAGCTGCAAATGGCGCTCGCCAATAAAACGCTTAACCACGAGGTTGAAACCGTTTTTATGGTTACGGACAGCGAATTCTCTCACATCAGCTCATCAGTGATTAAAGAGGTCGTTTCTCTAAACGGTTCGGCCACGCACATGGTGCCCGAAATTGTTGAAAATAAACTCAGAGACAAACTGTTAAATAGCTAGGAGGAGCTCCCACACATGAAATTATCTACACGTGCCAGGCGGCTTAAACCTTCCGCTACGCTCACAATTACCGCTAAGGCAAAGGAGCTTAAATCGCAGGGCGTGGATGTTATAGGGTTCGGAGCGGGAGAGCCCGATTTCGACAGCCCCGATCACGTCAAGGAATACGCCATTAAAGCCATCCGGGACGGGCTTACAAAATACACCGCTGTAGGCGGTATCGACGAGCTCAAAGACTCCATTATCGGAAGACTGAGAGAAGACCACGGTCTTGTGTACGAAAGATCAGAGATAATAGTCTCCATTGGCGCCAAGCACTCTCTTTATAACCTGACTCAGGTTCTCGTAGATTCAAGGGATGAGGTCATAGTGCCGGCTCCCTACTGGGTATCCTATCCCGAGCAGATTACTCTTGCGGAGGGTACTCCCATAATCCTCGAAACCAGTGAGGAAAACGGTTTTAAGATAGACCCGGTTGAGCTTAAAAAGCATATAACCCCGAGCACCAAAGCGCTTATATTGAATTACCCCTCAAACCCCACTGGGGCAACTTACAATGAACAGGAGCTCAGAGCAATAGTACAAGTCGCTATGGACGCAGGTATCGTAATCATTTCAGACGAGATTTACGAGAAGATACTATATAACGGACTCAAGCACACACCGGTAGCTGCGCTCGGAGAAGATATAAAGAAGGCCACTATACTTGTAAACGGGGTCTCAAAAACATACTCGATGACAGGCTGGAGGATAGGCTATGCTGCAGGAGACAAAGAAGTGATAAGTGCTATGTCCAAGCTCCAGGGGCAGTCCACCTCGAACCCCACTTCTATATCCCAGTGGGCGGCAGTTGCGGCCTTCAGCGGCCCCCATGATGAAATCGTCAGGCGCACCGGGGAGTTTGAGGAGAGGAAAAACTACATCGTTCAGAGACTAAACACAATCCCCGGGATAAGCTGTTTCAGCCCCCAGGGCGCTTTTTACGTATTCCCTAACGTGTCCGGTTATTACGGTAAGGAATACGACGGTAAGATGATTAAGGACTCGCTCGATTTTACAGAGTACATTCTTGTTGAGGCTAAGGTGGCTGTAGTACCTGGAGTGGCTTTTGGTTCTGATGACCACGTGCGAATCTCCTACGCAACCTCAATGGAGGATATAGTTAAAGGCATGGACAGGGTCGAAGAGGCTTTAAGTCGTTTCGACTAAGTGCGCCAGAGAATGAATCATTTAGAATCAGTTGTTAAATGCCCTGAATGCGGATTCGAAAAAGAGGAGATCATGCAGAGGGATTCATGCCAATATTTCTATGAATGTATGAACTGCAAAACCCTGTTAAAACCAAAGCCCGGTGATTGCTGCGTGTATTGTTCCTTCTGAAACGTTAAGTGTCCCCCGGTGCAAGATGCCACTTGCAAATGAAATTTGATTAATCTTGTTATTCATCTATAATTTCATTGAAGTTAGTTGACAAGGTTGCAAATTGAAAATCAGCCTCCAAAAATTTGTCAAATCTGAAATAGAATCATTATTCAGATTTACCATACCCTTTGTATTAATCCTGCAGCTAACTCTATCCGGATTTGCCTTCTCATTCGAGACAGACGGTAATCTTGAATTCGAGAGTAACAATCTCGAAACCTCGGTCTTACCTCTGTTTTGTATTGAAGATGTAGAAGACAAAAGTTTAAACTTACGTTCTTTATCTCTAAATATTTACGAGTATGTTGATTTAAGAATATTCTCAGTCAGTACCAACCCTCCCGGTAATTATCTTTATACACTTAATCATTCAAGATCCCCGCCACTTATTTAACCCAATTCATTATTTCCTTCAATTAATTTGTTTTTCTTAGCTATTTGATTAGTCGCCGGCTTGTAACGCTATGGCCGGTGTCGTTTTCTAAAATTGCAAAATAATACGGAGTGCAAGAGCTTGAATAAAATGCAAACGATAAGTATTTTCATTATAGTGTTGATAGTTAACTTTACGTTATCTGTTGGTTGTTCAAAATCCCCGACAATACTTTATTCTGTTCCGTTATGCGACTGCAGCTTTGATCAAGATAACCCCGGGAGTACCTGCCTCGGCAGATATGTTTGCGATGCGCGCACACCGTGCGCAACTGCAAACGGGCAAAGTGATAAATGCATTCCAGAGGAGAGCTATGAAGTAATCTATGATAGCAGTCCGGGCCCTTTTTAGTAATTCGGAAATCAGCAGGGATATAGAGATATAAAGCCCGTCGTTTAGCTATTTATCATTTGAGGCTATACTGAGCACAAGAGCATGAACATAAAGTTTTCTTTATATGTAATCGGTACTTTCCTAAAATTCTTCGGTTTATTACTCCTCATACCGGCTATCTGCTCATTTATATATAGGGATGGGGATCTTTATATTTTTTTACTGGCGGCATCCCTTGCCGGTATTTCAGGTTTCTTACTGGAAACAGCGTTTAAAGAATCCAAAAATATAGATGTAATAGACAGGAAAGAAGCCTTTTTTATTGCTTTTTTATGCTGGATTGCGGCCGGGGTCTTCGGGGCCGTACCGTATCTGTTCATACCTGAGCTATCTAATCCGGTCGATGCGCTTTTCGAATCGATTTCGGGATACACGACAACAGGCGCGACCGTAATCAGCGATATAGAGAGCCTGCCTCACGGTATTTTGTTCTACAGGAGCTTCACTCAGTGGCTGGGTGGTATGGGGATTATTATCCTCGGCATAGCCATACTTCCCAAGCTCTCGGTCGGGGGAGTGCGGCTCATGGGTTCTGAAGCACCGGGTCCGGTAACTGAAAAACTGACGCCTAAGATTGCCGAAACGGCAAAAAAATTGTGGCTTGTTTACATAGTTTTATCATTATTGTTAATAGTGCTGCTTTCTATTTCCGGCATGCCTGTATTCGATTCGATAGCTACCTCTTTCAGCACCCTATCCACAGGCGGTTTTTCGGTTAAGAACTCCAGTATAGAAGGTTACGACAGCACTTTAATCGAGGTTCTGATAACATTCTTTATGTTCTTGGGCGGAATTAACTTTCTTCTCCATTATTACTTCTTATCCGGCAGGTTCTCAAAGGTTTTCAAAAGCTCAGAGCTCAAGTATTACGCTTTTATAGTCATTATTGTTACTTTCTTAGTCAGTCTCGATTTGTGGCATACACAATATCAGGGATTTTTTGAGGCTCTCAGGTACTCGTCTTTTCAAGTGGTTTCCATCCTTTCAACTACCGGATTCAGTTCGGTGAATTTCGATCTTTGGACTCAATTTGCGATATTTGTACTATTCATGCTCATGTTCATCGGTGGGTGTGCCGGTTCGACATCCGGATCAATAAAGGTTGTCAGAATACTCATTTTAATCAAAAAGATTTTTTCAAGAGATATAAACCACCTCGTTAAACCGCGTGTTGTACAGGTGCTTAAAGTGGATAAAAAAGCAGTAAGCGATGACGTTATATCGAGTGTTACAGGCTTTATCCTGCTCTATATCCTGATCTTCATACTATCTGTGCTGCTGTTATTATTAGTTGAGGACATCTCAATCATCGGGGCTTTGTCTGCTTGTGCCGCTTCCATAGGTAACGTGGGTCCCGGATTTCAGGAATTCGGACCAACTCTAAACTATGATTTCCTGTCGGGTTTTTCGAAGCTATGGCTCTGTTTTTTAATGCTTATCGGGAGACTCGAGATATTTACGGTGCTCGTCATTTTATCCCCCGTTTTTTGGAGAAAATAAATATCACTAAGGCGATATATTCGGCTCCATAGTTTTTATTGTATTCGGTATTGCATGGAATCCTCCGTTTTGCTGTCACCAAGGGCAGAAATTCCGGGATACGCGGTTTCCGATTGGAGAAATTATGTTTAATACTGAAATATCTCCCCAAGCTCCTTTTTGAAAAAATCTATGCAGATTTTCATTTTTTCGTTGCCGATCAGCTCTTTTTGAGTAATGAGCCATATCGGAGAGCCGAAGTTGTCAAACCGCCCACTGATTTCAATAAGAGAATTGTCCATATCTTTATACACGCAGGGCAGAAGGCCGATACCCATCCCGGCTTTTACCGCTGCGTAAACACTCTCCATTGAGCTTGCTTTTAACGATATATTCTCTTCCCATACTTTACTTCTGAGCCACTTATTCGATTTTATATGCTCGATCTTTTCGCTGCCCGCGATAAAGCTGTTTTTCGTAAAAAAACCTGGAGAGTTAAACGCGGGTCTGCCTTTGAGGTAATCTTTTGCCCCGTACAATGCCCACGCCCCTCTCCCCACCTTCAAAGCGTAAACGTGAGGCTCGACAGAGTCAGAGGACCTTATGGCCAGGTCGGCTTCACGTCTGTACATATCAAAGAAATCCTCACATACCGTAATGTCCAGCTGCAAATGCGGGTAGAGCTTGTGGAATCTTGCAAGCAGCGGGGGAAGCACAACATTTGCTATAACGTTTGTCGTTGTGATATTTATTGTACCGAATAGATCTGTTAGGTCGTCCCCTAAAAATTTATCTATTTTCGACATTTCGTCCTGTAAATGGGCCGACTTTTTCCTGAGACCTTCACCCCAGCTTGTCAGTATATAGGTGTTGGC
>QIHJ01000265.1 GCA_003229065.1 Candidatus Dadabacteria bacterium | reverse complement strand
GATAGCCGCCTTTAGGAATAAAATAAATTTCTTCTTTTGAGTGATCACATACGAAGTGTGATTTACTAAAAGCTTGTAAAATCAACGACTGGATACACACATGTTGAGTTATTACATATGTGTCCTGAATACTGAGTAAATTTCTGATTGCACAATGCTATGCACAAACCTTATGTCTGCGGGTACTACCCGCCAAAAAAGGGAGCCGAAGCTCTCCTTTAATCCATGCTATAGTATCAATATAGATACAAAGTACTATTGAGGGGGCTTTAGCTATGAGATTCTCAACTATAGTTGCAGTATTTACCGTGATGCTGACGCTTGCTCCCGGCTTGGTATCCGCCGAGCACGTAATCGACGATTCTAAGAACACGGGTTATCTATTTGTTATAAGCGGGACGTCGGGCTCATTGGACGGGGATACATTGACATTAAACGGAGTACCGAATGTAATCTATTTCTCAGACCGACCCGCTAGGAAGGCAGGGCATATTTCGCCTGAGAAATTTGTAGAGTCATGGAATAAGGGCAGTAACAGCTTCAAGAAAGACCCGCCAAACGCTACTCTTTCCGTGTTGACGAAAGATGGAGCCAAAAATGTGGTGGTTGAACTTATGAGTGTGGAGCAAAAAAGCGGTTCTGTAGTTTTTAAAGTGAAAGTGCGAGAGGGTAGCCATCCTAAGCGTTTTAACTCGTCAGCTTTGTTCATGGACTACCTCCATTGGGGAGCCAACGAAAATTGGTGAAGTAATCCCATCGAATAAGTTTGAATAAACGGACGTGTCGCTACTTTACACTAGTAGCATTGTGAACAAGTGGAGGAGCTATGAAGGGGACGGTCAGCGCATCTAAGCGACACTACAGACCAGATTTTCCCGACTCATCACAAGAAGCAACTAGCCGCAAATGCACTACGTGCTCATATACACTATAAACCAAACCCGCCCCTACCCACCTGACCCACCGTTTTAAAGTATTTTACTATCTTAATTCTACTAGCTTCTTAATGGGAAGCAGTATACGGAGACGTTAAGGACAAAAACAAAAAATGGAGATTCTTGATAATCCTTCTCCCGTCTTTTATGGTACAATCTAAAAAGAGGGATGAGTTGTTTTAGGTTGTAGAACTAAAATCCAATAGTGAGGCGGTCGGATGGTTGAGAAAAGACAACGCAGAACAACGGGAGCTGGTGGAACCGGTAGAGCTAGAAAAAGCGGTACCAGGGGCTCGAGGTCAAAGGGCAGGGAAAAAGAAGTCGACCTGGCTGACCTGGAAAAAGCCGGTGAGCATCTGATAATGAGCGCTGCTGAGCTGTTTGTCGGCGCCGGGTTTGCTATTAAGGGAGTTAAGAACCTCATTCAGGAAGAGGAAGGTAGAAAGTTCCTGCGTGAGCTGCCGTTTAATGTCATCTCAAAGGGTTTTGAGATGGTCAAAGATGCGGAGGAAGAATACAGGGCTAAGAAAAAGTCGGGATACGGCGCCAGAAAGTCAAAGAGAAGCAGGAAAATAAACGTTGAGTAGAGTTTTACCCGATCCGGACAATGCCCGGACCACTATACTTCGCTATAAAGAGCAATATAAGAGAATCTCCAAATCTAAAAAAGATATACTCGAGCTTCTTTCCTCAAATAGCTGTTTTCTCTCAAGAAGTCTTCTAAAATACCCGGGAATACTCGATTATTTATCAAAGTCTGCTGCGGTAAAGAAAAAGAAACCGCCTTCTGTTTATAACCGCGAAGCGCAAGATGTTGCAGATGCTTCCGCTTCGGCAGATGAGCTTCAGTCATCACTCAGGGCATATAAATACAAAGAGCTTAGCCGCATATTGTACCGCGATCTAATGAGCTACGAGAGCTTCCCCGGGATAATGGAAGAGCTCTCAGACCTTGCGTGCGCCGTTTTAGGGTCTGCCGTTACGTACTACAGAAAAGAACTGGGAATAGATACCCACGGTGAATTCGTAGTTCTTGGCATGGGTAAGCTCGGAGGAAGAGAGCTGAACCTGAGCTCGGACATAGACCTTATTTATCTATACCGGGATATCGAAGACCCTGAGCCCTTTTTCAAGCTCGCCGAGAGAGTGACCAAATCCCTAAGCGCTGTAACGGAAGACGGGTTTCTCTACAGAGTCGATCTCGGGCTTCGTCCCGGGGGCGGTAAGAGCACTGTAGCCGTCACGATTGAAGGCGCCCTTGAGCATTACTTTTACTGGGGAGATACATGGGAGAGGGCCGCTATGATCAAAGCCCGGCCCGTTGCCGGGGATATGGCGCTCGGTGAGGAGTTTATACGTGAGATCGAGCCCTTCGTGTATAAAAAATTCCTCGACTACGCTTCGATTGAAAATTTAAAGGACATGAAGACCAAGCTCGACCGTCTGCAGAAGAAGCGGGACGTAAAGCTGGGCAAGGGGGGTATCAGGGAGATCGAGTTCTTCGTTCAGGCGCTTCAGCTGGTAAACGGCGGGGAGATAAAGGAGATAAGGGGCAGGAATACGCTCGAGACCCTGGAAAGACTCAGGGGCACAAATATAATTGACGATGAAGTGCGCGAGAAGCTCGGCTCCTCATATATTTTTCTAAGGAAAGTCGAGCACTATATACAACTCGTCGAAGAAAGACAGACTCACAAGATTCCGACAAACCGGGACGATATAAAAAGGCTTGCGCTCCGCTCGGGGTTCAGGGACCAAAAAGACTTCGAGAAAAACTATAAAGAACATACAGAATCGGTTTCAGAGATTTATGGGATGCTCTTTCATGAACCATCCCGTAAAACTCAGCAGGCGGGGAAGGAGTTTTGGGAAGTGGCGGATTTTCTGACTGCGGGAAATATTTCCGAGGAAGAGGCGTTGGAGAATCTAAGCAAGCTTGGGTTCACGAACCCGGGTACGGCGATAGAGCTGTTTTCAACGCTTCTCGACCCTAGAAAAGGAGGGTTAACAGAGGAGGGCAGATTGGCAATGAAAAGAGTGGTGCCCGCTTTTCTGGGCGGAATCCTAAAATCCCCCGATCCTGACGCTGCTCTCTTAAACGTAGAGCGCTTTATATCTACAGTTGGACTGCGCACTTCTATCTACGCAGTGTTGTCTGAAAACCCCGACATTATAGAGCTTCTCGCAAAACTCTTTTCCACAAGCGGTTATCTCTCGGGGTTTCTGATCCGACACCCCGAGTACCTGGACGCAATCACATTGAAGGACGTGCGTACCGAATACGGGTCAAAGGAAGAGATGCTGGAGCAGCTTTGGGAAATGTTATCTGAAGAAAAGGATTATGAGGCAAGGCTCGATACGCTCAGAAATTTCAAACACGCAGAGACGCTCAAGATATGCCTCAGAGACCTAAACGGAGAGGTCGATCCCTTTTACGTCGGCAGCTATCTCTCCATGACTGCCGAGGCGGTGCTCGAAGCAGGGCTTTGCCTTGCCTGGGAAGAGCTTCCGGGCACCGTTCGGGAAAAAAGATCCTGTCCGAAAATGCTGGTGCTCGGCCTTGGAAAGCTCGGGGGCGGAGAGATGAGCTATAACTCGGATCTTGATATAATGTTTATTTACGAGGGCAGGGACCACGAGCTTTACTCCAAGCTCGGACAGAAGTTGATTTCGGTGCTCTCCGTTCCGACCGGTGCGGGATATGCGTATAAGATAGATATGGGGCTCAGGCCCTCCGGTCACTCTGGCGCCCTGGTAACGGCGTTTGACTCGTTTAAGACTTATCATGGGAATAGCGCCCTTGTGTGGGAGAGGCAGGCTCTTATAAGGGCTAAGGTATCCGCAGGGGATAAGAGGCTTGGTAAAAAAGTGATGGGGCAAGTAGAGCGCTTCGTATACACGGAGCCTCTGGACCCAGGGTTTTATAAAGAGATCTACAGGCTCAGGGGGCGGATGGAGCACGAGCTTGCAAATGAGACTCAAAATAAGGTTAATATCAAGACAGGCAGGGGCGGCCTTGTGGATATCGAGTTTTTGGTACAGATGCTTCAGCTGCGTCACGGAAGAGAGTGCCGGGATCTACGAGTAAGAAACACCGTTAAGGCACTCCATGCACTGAGAGAGGCTAAAATAATCCTGAAAAAAGAGTATCTTATACTTAAGGAGGGGTTATTATATCTTAAGAAAATGGAGAACCTGCTCAGGCTCCTTCACGACCGCTCTATAAACGAGCTTTATGAGAGCGATTTTCAAAAGCTCGCTGCCGAGCTCGATATGGGAGCGTCGGGAGACGGGCTCAGGAAAAAATACGAATCTAAAACCGCTAAAATAAGGGAGATATTCCAAAAGTATTTCAGGGGTAGATAGACCATATATACTAAAGCGAAGGTGAACACACTCTATGTCTCAATATAAAAGCTGTATTTTCTTTATGGCCGACGGAGCACGGGCCGATGTATTCTCTATGCTGCTCGATCGGGGCGATTTGCCTAATATCTCTAAGTATATAGTAGAGAAAGGCTCATACAGGGAAGCCGTATCCGTATTCCCCTCAACCACCGGGCCCGCTTATACGCCCTACATACTGGGCCGCTATCCCGGCAGGTGCAACCTTCCCGGGATAAGGTGGTTCGACAGGTCTAAATACGGGCAGCGTTCAAAGCTCCTCTCATTCGAGAGGTTCAGGAGCTACATCGGGCTTGAGACCTATTTTATGAATAGTGATGTCACAACAGACAATAAGAGCGTTTTTGAGATTTTCCCAAGGAGTGTGAATATCTTAAACGAGCTCTCCCGCGGTGTTAAATATAGAAACGACAGGACCAGGTTTTCAAAGCTCTACTATAAAGTTAAGAGCCACTTTACAGAAAAAACAGACGAGGTAGATCAGGTAGCAAGAAAGATATTACTCCGCTCATTGAAGGAGTTCCCTGAGTACGTATATGCGGTGTTTCTCGGTATAGATACCTATTCTCACATAAGACACCCGTTTCATAAAATGACACTCGGGTCTTACAGAATGATCGATGAGACCGTAGGCGCCGCCTCAAAATTCTTAGAAAACGAGGGGAGGCTTGACGAGACGCTCCTGGTGCTTGCGAGCGACCACGGTCTCAGCCAGTCGCATTCACACTTCGATACCCTCGGGTTCATGAGGAAGAGCGGATATAAGACGCTTGGATATACCAATGTCCTAAAACACTTTACCGACGCCGATTCGGCCTGCATGGTCTCGGGGAACGCTATGAGTAATCTTTATGTGAAGAGCCCTGAGGGGTGGGGCAGGCGCTCTGCCTTTGAGGAGATGGGCACACTTGTCGGTAACCTGCTGGAAAGGCCAGAGATCGATATACTAGCCGGCGTGGACGCTGAGGGGCGCACCAGAATCAAAAGCAGGAGGGGAGAGGCGCTGGCCTGGCTTGATGAAAAAGGGCTCATAAACTACAAGAAGTTAAAGGGCGACCCGTTTGGTTATAACGGGGTACCCCGCAAAATGACCTCCGGGGAGGCTCTGGAGCAGACTTACGGTACCGATTACCCGGACGCAATTGAGCAGCTCGTACAGATAATGGAGTCTCCGAGAACGGGTGATCTGGTCCTTAGCGCAACTTCAGGATACGACTTAAGGGCGACTGACGAAAACCCCGAGCACTGCTCTTCGCACGGCTCGCTGCACAGCGATCATATGATCATGCCCATTGTTATAAACTATAAGTTTAAAAAAGAGAATGTCAGGTCCGTAGACCTCTATCCTACAATTTTAGAGCTTATGGGACACCCTCTTCCGGATAACTATGACGGGGTCAGTCTTGTTGATTAGCCCTATATTTATTTTACTGCTTTAAGAGAAAAGCGCTCTGGCTACAGACTCCGAGATAAATAGCGCAATGACACCCCAGAGGAAATACCGCCAGAGCTCCTTGAAAACCTTGACGAGTCCAAGCTCACTCTCAGGCTCGGACTCTACGCTAAATCTGCTGATCTTTTCAAGATTCGACTCAAGAGGGTCCAAGTTGACCGAAAACTCATATGCCTCCTCGCCCTCTATCAGAACTTTGTAGATGCCTATACGGCTCGTGTCCGAGAAAACGGGCTCTTGTGGATCAATTTTATAATTCTCACCTACAGGGTCTTTAACCTCGATTGAAGAAGCTGCGGAAGATCGGTCGATTGCTACGCTATCTCCAACTATGTAGTTTCTTCGTTTGGTGTTTGACAGGCTCTCAAAATCGAGAAACTCCTTAATAACAGGTGCGAAGACCGGTGTGATGGCAAAATTGCTCCATGATGTGTCGGCTGTCGAGGTGAAGAGGAATACGTTTCCCTCTCCGTGACTCGTATGAGTTAAAAAGGGCGTTTCGTCAGAGAGCTTAAGGATTGTTTCCGAGCCCTCTGCCGGGATTAAGGTAAATGACCGGTTCACCCTTGCCTGGCTTATTTTTTTAAACAGGTCATCCGAAAACATATCGGTTTCGACTGAAACGAGCGTGGAGTCCGTCTGAGCCGGAGCGCCCAGCTCGCCGGGCAGTATATTTTGCAGCAGCGTGTTATAACTCCCGGCCCTGACCCTGTCGCCCGGGAATATTACCGCTGTGCCTCCCTGCTCGATAAACCCTTCAAGGTCCTTAGCCTTACCGGGCGTTATCTCTCCCACATTTGTAAGGAAGATTAGATCGTATGCCGAGAGCTCTTCATCTAAAAAGCTGTCGTTATCCTTAATCCTGATTCTAGAGCGAAGGAGCTCTGAGGCGGTTTCGGCTGCGCTTGCCAGGTAGTAGGATTCGCTTAATCTTGAGTCCTCTCTCGGGTCACCGTCTACAATTAGGACGTTCAGAGCGCCTGAGCGGGAAAGTACAAAGTGACGCTTGTCATCAAGGCGGAGCTCATCCTCGGGTATAGAAGCGCTGCCCGATGCCTCGGGTTCTTCATTTGTTCGGGTACGGGGGAATATAAATTCCCCGGTTGTAAAATCCCCGGGTGCTATATCTATGTATGCTTTAATTTTTTCTCCGGATAGTTTTGCTTCCGTAAGGAGCTCACTCGTATCCGAGTCCGAGAAATTAGATACCCTGAGCTTTACCTTAATTGATTCCTTTGTGTATCGGCTCTCTACATCCGTAACTGCGCGGTTCCCGGGTGCTGGTGTTTCCGTTACATCGATGAGTGTGAGCCATTTCCTTGTGTAGTCCTCTCTTCTCCAGCCGTTTTTCTGAAAGTCCGTAATCAGCACGACTTGTTTTTCCTCATTTGGAGCCTTCTCTAAAGCGGAATATACCTGCTCGAGCCTCCTCTCATTATCTGTGTATGTTTGAGACAGGGGTATTTTATTTAAGCTCTTTCTTGCCGTATCTCTGTCCTGAATGACAGAGATAGTTTCCCCTCTCTCGGGTACCAGCGGGAGGGCCGTGAAAAAGCTGCCGTCGGGCGTGGAGTCGATCAGGCGCTCTGCCTCTTTCTTTGCCTTTTTGAAGTTCTCGCCGTAACCCATGCTGAATGAGTTGTCGATTACAAGCGCAAGAGAGCGGGGCTCTGAGCTGTCCGCCGTTGAAAAAGAAAATACTGCGGGCTTAGCGAAAAGGAGCGCTATAAGCACAATAGTGAGCGCGCGGAGAAGTAGCAGTATCAGGTCTTTTAGCCTTGAGCGGGTGGCCATTTCCCCCTGTGAGGCCAATAAGAACCTGAGTGCGGGAAAGCGTTTCTTGAATCCGCTTTTCCGGGATATGAGGTGTGCGATTACAGGCAGCGAAACTGCGGCGATACCTATTAGAAAAATCGGGCTTAGAAAAGAGAAATTCAATAGTCTGCTCTATTTGTCGGCTATATCGATCAAGGGCTCTTCAACTGAGACGTCTGAGGCAGTAAACACGTAGCGGCATTCAAACTCATGGCACATACTCCTTAGCTCCTCTTTAAACTCCCTTACCCTTTTCATATAAGTATGTCTTATGCTCCGGGTATCGACAATAACTTTAGCGTCCGATTCCATATCCTGAAACTCCACCGAGCCCTCAAATCCGAAATCGGTCTCATCCGGATGGAGCACGTGAAATAGAGTAACGTCCTTCCTCGAAGCCCTTAGAAGCTGGAGGGACTCCCTTATCTCCCGGGGCTCCATCAGAAAGTCGGATACAATTGCGAATGTGGCGCTCGATTTATAGACCTCCAGGGCCTCTAAGAGCGGTTTCCTGAGCGCTGTATTGCCTTCAGAGACAACATTCTCCAGCTTTTCCACTATGGGCATAATTGAGGAGTTGCCCGATCTTGGTGGAATAATGTCGGATTCAAGCTCCGAGTAGCAGCTGAGACCTACAGAGTCGCCCTGTCTCAGGAGTAAATATGCCAGAGTGGCCGAGAGTTTCTTTGAGAAAGAGAGTTTGTTTGAGCCTTCGTCCCCGTAGTCCATAGAGGCGCTTTTGTCCAGCATTATGCACCAGCTCAGATTAACTTCGTCTTCGTACTTCTTTACATAGAGCCTGTCGTGGCGGCCGTAAAGGCGCCAGTCCACCTGCTTGAGCTCATCTCCGCGGTTATATTCTTTGTACTCCATGAAATCGGGGCTTACGCCCTTGTAAAGACTTTTATGAATGCCCGATTTCTGGCCTCTGACACTAGAGCGGGTGCGGAAGTGAAATCCCTTTAGTCTCGATGCCGTATCTATGTCCAGAATGCCGTTTGACATAATTTTAGGGATGGGAATATGTTATGGAATTCAGTAAATCTAAGTTCTCAATTAAGAAGTTTGTCTATTTCTTTTGTAATCGAGTCTTCACCTAAATTCTTAGCTATGGAAATTTCTTTTGTCAGCAGCGTCCGCGCCGAATCCATAATCCTTTTTTCGCCAAAGGAGAGGTCTTTGCTATTCTGCAGCATGTTGATGTCCTTTAGCACGTTTGCAACTTCGAATATATCACCGCTCTTAAGCTTGTCCGAATATTCACGGTAGCGCTTATTCCAGCTCTGACGTCCGTTCT
>QIHJ01000352.1 GCA_003229065.1 Candidatus Dadabacteria bacterium | reverse complement strand
CTATGCGCGAGGAAATCTCGGCGCTTGAACGCTGGGCGTCAAACAGAGCCGTTAAGGCTTCCAGGTAATAATTTTAATCCCGGAGGAATAACCGGTTTTGAAATTCATATGAGCAGGTATCATCTATTATATTATTAGTGATGCAGTCGTATAAGCAGTCTTGTTTTATCCTGCATCATGCTTGTCGCGGCGTAGCTTTCTTGTCTCGTCATAGCTTCAGCGAAGACGGGCATCATGTATCCTGAATCCTGAAACAGTGGGGATGTAGCTCAGCATGGGAGAGCGCAGCGTTCGCAACGCTGAGGCCGGGGGTTCGATTCCCCTCATCTCCACCAGCATTCGCATAGCGAATGCTATCGCGCCGTAACTTTAGTGAAGGCGGACTAAGATGAAATATGTTTATATCCTGCAAAGCGAGATGGATTCTGCGCGCTATTACACCGGTATCACAGATAATATGGAAAGACGCTTGACCAAGCATAATGCCGGTGAAGTTAAACATACTTCAGAATATAAACCTTGGCGTATTAAGACATATGTTGCTTTCACATACGAAAAACGTGCATCTGAATTTGAAAAGTACCTTAAATCCGGTTCAGGCCGAGCTTTTGCAACAAAACACTTATAAGAGCTTTGTCTAACTGAAGCGATACCTATAAGGATGCGAGTTCAATTCCCCTCATCTCCACCAGCCTTTGCATTTTTACTCATCAAGACCAAATAAAAAATTATCTCTAAGTCTATTATTGGAACAAATAAGTGCGAGAAAAGATCAGTCCTTTATGTTAGTATGGTAACTATTTGATCGCTTCTTTTAGATAATAGCAATATGAAAATCGAAAAGTCGGAATGTAAATACTTTGATTCTCTTGTCTACTTTATAATGTCTTTTGTTTCTGTCTCATTAACCCTTGAAGTATATACAGGTGGAGGCTCCCCTTATCGTATTAAAGATCGTATGGTGTTACAAGCTAAACAATTAGGTAAAAAAATAGTAGTGATTCCCCATTCTATGTTAAATGATCTATTTACCAAGGCCGTTTGGCCCAATGAAATACTGATAGAAGAAGAATTGTGTGAGAAACCACCAATTGATGCAAAATTAAAAATGGGCTTTTTAGAAACACCGTCAATACATATCCTTACATCTATGTTTGGCAACTATTATGAAAGCAATATCGAATATATAGTTAGTAAATTTGGTACATTAAAAAACTGGCCGGATTGTTGGAAATTTGGACGAGTTATTAGAAATGCGTGTTTTCATGATGGGTGTATATACATAAACGATAAAGTTACAGATGTTAAATGGGTGGATTTATCTTATAATCATAAGAATAATGGCCACTCAATAGTTAATACAGATATGTGGCCTGCTGACTTTATTTATTTGATGATGGAAATGGATGAGTTTCTGAAATAATAAAGTGTTTATGCCAACATACATCATACATATCTGTTTATCTGAACTTAATTTGGAATGGCCTGTATTTAATCTTAATTAATTTATAGCTCTCAACCATTTAATACAACTCTCAATTACATAATAGTATTTGGTTAATTGTTCTTTATCAACTATCGTGTGCTCACCATCTCTGTAAAACTCAGCTTGACCTCCATGAGCTACATTTCCCCTTGCTAACCACATATTTTCTATTTGAAAAAAATTATCTGACCTTTCATTTTTGTAAGAGCGAGAATAAAAACGTTCAAGATCAGTACTTAAATGTTCTGGTATACCGTCTCCCTGCATAACACGACCTCTCTTGAAATTTGCACTGCTGTTTTTTTTCCATAACCTTTCGTATGTTTCTTCGAGTACTAATTCTAAGGCCATTGAACAATTCAATAACCCACGTTCAATATCATTAATTGCACCGTAGTAAAGTACATCTAACATATATAAATCGATTTGATTTGGTGAGCAACCATTTTCTAATTGATTCAATGCATCCATCCATATTTCACTACTAATGAGCTTTTCATTTCCGTACGCCGTATGGCAGGAAATCAATCCCTCTAGTTCACTAGATAGTCTACCAATCCTGTCAATTGTGAAAAACTGTCTTATGTACCCCAAATAACGATCAACTGAACGAGTAATCCACCATTGGTTACTTAAAACTCTTAATATGCTCAAAAATTTTAATATAAAGTCGTTTGGTCTTACTTCTTCGATCTCTCCTATTTTTTCTATTAAGTCTATTCTCATACTATCCATATGTAATTGGTCACTTGGGAGAATTTTTAAATCTTCTTTTATAAACAAACGAACAGCAACTTCTTTGTTTTCATTACGAGCTAACATTGGTAATGCCGATACTCTCTTTCCTGTATACCCTTTTTTGAATTTGATTTCTGTACCCGGTAAGAAAGGTATATTCATTGGCCGAATATGAGGCATCGGAAGAAAGTTAGCATCTCCGCTTCTAAAGGGTGGATAGAAGCGGAAACTATGTTTACCAATACTTACTTCTTTATTTTGAAGCTTTTCATTTCCATCTATTACTAACCAGAAAGGAAATGAAAATAACCATGCCCTTCCATATTGTTCAAAAGAAGTGTTATTGCTCATACAAATGCTCCTATAAAGTTCAGTCTATTATACTAATCTACTAAATCAATATAATATCTTGACCCGAACTATTCCATACAGAATAATTGCAGATATTTCAATTCCTATGTAGAAGGGAAATCATTTGCAGACAAAGGATCTCGAAATCTTCAATGAAATGCCGTTTTTTTTCTGGGTAAAGGACGAAGACGGCCGCTATCTCTGGGTTAATAAAGCCCTTGCAGATATGGTAACAGAAGACATTGTCGGTAAGAAAGACAGCGAATTACCGTGGGTACATGACGCCGACAAATTAAGGGAACATGACTTAAAGGTCCTGGAAACCGGGAAGCCCGCCTTCCTGCATGAATACGTAGCCGAGCCTCACAAAGCCAACTTAAGCGTTTGTAAATTTGTGGCGGACTTTGAAGGCAAGAGGTGCGCCTTCGGCGTTTCGTTCGTGATTGAGTAAAAGGATTTTAAATTCCGGCGACATATTTCTTGCAGCTTTTTGACACTTCCCCGCCAAGTGTAAGCTGCTTATCGTGGATATTCAGGCTATGCGAAAGGTATTTATTTGCCTGAACAACCTGTTTCTCGCTTTTATCGATAAGATCAAGGGACTCCTGTGCTTCACCTTCGTATTCGCCCAAGAAGATACCAAGCGCCTTCTCTATATTACGAGCGCTCTTTGTGTATGTGTTTACCGACTTAATTAACATTTGGTGCGGCTCGTCCATCGGTCCGGGTATATACATAGATTCAAGCTCGCTTCTTACCTCGTCAAACGCCTCAGCGGCTTCATTACTTGCGCGATATATTAATGCTTCGTCTTCGTTTATAAGTATTTCCCCGTACTCAAAACTTATTTTATGGAGCTGCGCGTATACGCTCACAATCTCGCAGCGGTATTGCAGAGTGTCCGCTTTCGCGCCGAGCGATCCTTCCCCGGCTGCAAACGAGACCCCGGGCAGTATTAGTATCAATAGTAACAGTTTTTTAATAGTCGATACCATAGAGCTAACTCCATAAATTTAATCCCGCGTACTTTATGATTACATTTTTGTGTAATAAGATGCTTTCTTTGTTTCATAACCGGGATTTGAAGAATGCTTAGACCCGGTACGCCTATTTTACCTCCATCCGATATTCCATATACATTAAGTATACGTTTTGTTATATTGATTGGTTTTTTAGATATACAGTTTAGAGGGTTGGGTTTGTTTCTTTAAATTGCCTTACCGGTAGTATTATAAACGGTTCTATTTATTCCTGGCAGCATTGATCAGCTTTTTAGCGTTATCTCCACTCACTTGCCATCCAAGGCACCTGACGCTCCCACCCATGTAGCAGACCTTGCTTGCATCAATCGGTACGACTTTCTTAGACGTATTTTCTTGGATTCTAGTTAAAGCCTTTTTGTCTTGTTTCGTTCCGAACTGAGGTAGATAAATGAATTTATCGGTAACAATCGAGTTAGTGTAAATACCGCACGCCGAGCCGAATCTCTCGTCCCAGACAGAGTCATTGAATTTTGTTTCGATTTCTACAACTTTGACACCGGGAAACGCGTTGTTGAGTGCATTCATGACATCACTTCGAAACGGCTCCTCATACTTGTTGAGTGCTACAGTATTATTATCTAGAAACATTGCCATACCATCTGCGTGCGCCAAGCCTTCGCTGTCATCTGAGGGAATTACGGCAACCTGAGAAGCGCCTAAAAGCTTTTTTAGAGTTTGCACCGCTTTATCGTTTGATAATTTGTTGTCCTCCAAGAAGCGGTCTGTCACAATTACTTTATCCTTGTAATTGTCCACCAGGTTTCCGCCGTCAAGTATCAACTTACTCACCTGGTATTTAATTCCGTGTTCGTCTGTAAAATTTATAAACCCGTCCTGTACCCAATCCGCATCGGACTGCTTTCCTCCCTGGGCTGCGGCTGAATACCTGAACTGAACCGGGTGAAAAGGGTTAACGGTGGTAAAATCTCTCATCCAAATATCTCTCATATTAGCCTTTAAGAGAATGTCTTGAGGGAGCTCTTTTTCAAGAACGGATAGAGCCTTTTCATCGCCGAGTACTATGATATTGTCTTTCCCGATAACATTTTTGGCAAAGGCAATATCGTATTGGATTATTTTATCGTATACATCTTTATAATAAATTGCGTCTGAGGGTGGGGCAGTTATTACAATTAGCATTCTTTCATCCGTGACTTTATTCGTATGCGGTTTGGATAGGCTCTCAATTTTATAAATAAAGCCTGCTGAGAATACAATGAATACTAATATAAAAGAAGGTAATAGTGAACGGCTATGCATATTCGCTAGGGATCATAGCTCAAAAAAAGGTTTGTCTTAGATGTAAGTTCTATGCTTGCATACGGTCCGTGATTTTGAATCAAATTATTGTACTAAGCCCTGATTTCTAGAGGAGTACCGACAACCGGTTCAATTTTATCGGCAACAGGGAGGGGTTTATCCGCAGGCTCTTTGACAGCACTGCCGTTACTCTTTTCCGTCTCCGATTTGAGATATGCGTATGGGTCGTGATAATAAGCTCTATCCGGCAGGTATTCCCAGAGCGGGCCCAGGTCCTTCTTCATCATATTTATATAAAAATCCGGAATCACCGTGGTCTCTTGTTCAAAAAAGTCCCTGAATTTCCTGTCCTCATTCAGCATCCGTCTGATGTTTGTGTAAAACTTTATCCTTCCCGACCCCTCTGTGGAAATAGCCCTCATAAAGTTCATCCATCTGGGGATTCTGGACCTGGTTGTGCGGAATCGGTTATAGATAGCGCGCCAGGAGTATGAATATTTAGCCAGATCGATCAGGAGATCGTAAAACTCAGGCCAGGAATAATTTTTGGGGACAACGTTCGAAGCGTGGCTGTTATTAAGAAAATGGAACGGGAACGCAAGCACCCTGTTCTCTTTCTGATATTCGAGGTTCAGCGGTGCGGCTCTGCCAAACGCGGTAATCAGCGGATATGCAGGAAAAGCCGCAGGCGCCAGGTCTACGAATTTTTTTGTCAGCTCGTAAGACTCGGCTCCGTTGTCGCTATCCAGGCCTACAACAAAGTTTGTCTGCATATACGGAATATAGCTCAGGATTAAGTTTATGTGTTCCGAGATGACCTCAACCTTATCCATTCCCTGCTTGCTGCCGGTTTTTGATTTATTGCCCATATCGAACCAGGACTCGATTCCGGGCAGAAGCGCCTTAAAACCGTTCTCCTGAAGGCGTTTTAAGTGAGGCTCGGACAAAAGTGAAAGACTGCTCTCAGCAATGAAATCAATACTGTTTTTGGGTACAGCTTCTTCTATAACGTTCATATAGTCGTCAAACCGGACGCCGAAATTCGGGTCATACCAGCTAACGAGCGGTCGCTTTATTTTTGTTCGTGCGAACTTGAGGTCTTCTTTGAGCGCATCAAATTCAAGAGGCAGGTAAGCCTCGGTGGCATCGATACAAAAGCTGCAAGTGTAGGGGCATCCAAGACTACCGATCATAGGGACGACTCTGAAAAGGGATGTGGCTTTTTCAAGCGCTTTGGAAATATATTTCCAGCGCTCCCTCACACCCGGAAGCGTTGTAGGCTGGCTCTTGGCGGCAAGGTGCTGTCCCGGACTATAGTGCGAGCAGTCCTGAAGCACGTCCCGGCAAAGCTCCTTATCTGTAAGCCCGAGCACGTAGTCGAAGTACTTAACCGCGTCCTCCGGATAGCAACGGGCGTGAGGCCCGCCGAGTACCGTGACTACACCGTGTTTCCTGTACTTAGCGCCAAGGGCATAAGCCTGAATGGCTGACTGCGTGAAAGAGCTTATGAATACTATATCCACATCTTTAGGAACGTCGGTCACAAGGTTTTCAAATCCTGTAAATATGAAATAGTCTACGTCATGACCTTCGTCTTCAGACCATCTGGCTATTACCTGAGGCATAATACCCGTCATGTTGGCGTGCATTACACGGGACCACATAGAATGGTTAGGTGATTTCGTAATAAAGTCTACTACGCCGACCCTGAGTTTTCGCATATATCTCCTCACACTGCGAAGTCAGTAGTTCCGATCTGGTAATACTCAGGAAGGGCTAAGTTCAGATAGGGCTACCATTATTGGTATTTATTAGTTCCAATAACATCCGCAACAACACCCACACAATACACAGTTTATTGCATTTAATCAAATTGTGTTTTTATATAAGGGTTTATCTCGGTACTCTTATAGATTGTTAAGCTGTATAATCTTTTAGTCTCACCCCCTGATTATTGTAGCTGACGATACTTGTCCATATAAAGATTCCGTATGGCAATCCCAGGAAAACAAACGGCTGCCACCAGAGTATATCGGGTTCGATTGAAGTAGCGAAACGCATCGCCAAAAGGAAAGGCGCAAGCGTTTGCGGTATTAGGCCTATTATCAAATAGCTCACTAAAGCCCATCCTCTGACACCCCCTTTTCCCCATATCAGCTGTGAGGCGTATACGATTTCCAAAAGACCGCGGAATACGAACATGAATACAGCGGGTCTCAAGTAAGGGCCGTGTGTAAACATACCGATCAGGATTAAGACTTCGAGACTTACGGTGATTACCGCATTCATCTGGCAGAGTGCGACCATAGCAGGCGCAATGGGCTTCTTATTTACCGGAGCCGTGACGCCGCTGCCATCGACCAGGCTCCTATCGACTGGCCCCGCCATCGGGTCGGTCGAGGCCCATATGTAGTAGTAAATTTTATTGAAGATATTCGTAGAATTCTTATCGATGCGCTTCCCGAGCGATATGCCGGTAAGCCAATTGAGCCCGAAGTCCGAGCCCAACGTCATATACAGCACGAGTATCCATAATACCCAGTCATACCATTCCATAGCTTGCTCCTCCTTTTTCCATACTAACTGTTATACAGGTTTTATATCAGGTATTAAGAGTTAATGCCAGAGGGTGTTTAGAGGGGCCGCATTTTGATCGCTCAGTTATCTAGTGCGGCCCCGGAATTTACGTTATTTCTTTTCAGCTTCTGTCGTGTACTCGTTTACTACCTGGTACTGGGGATATGCGAAGCTCCCCTTCGTCCAGATTGCCCAAGTCGGATCACCAAGTGGCTTAAGCTTATTTAACGGGTGCCCTTCGGGGGCTTTGATCTCTACTTTAGCGTTTGTGGTCTCGACTACCCCGCCGTTCCAGGGTATTGGATACTTGACTACTTTATTCGTCGTTTTGCCCTCATCTTCAGTCTGAATCAAGCCGAAGTAGTTTAAGTGACCACCGCCGAAATTGCCGAGTTCACTACCTACATCAGCAGTGGATACGATGAAGGGTTTCCCGTCGACACTTAGAGTAGCAGTCAGCTTCCCGTCCTTCACGTCTGTCGTAGTCAGAACGTTTGTGTTCTCGTTCACCGGTATTCCGATCTTCTCGGTATGCTCCCGCATCACGGGGGAGCTGTTGAAGTATTGTACAAAGTACCTTCCGGGATAAGTAATATCCGAGCCCATGACGTATGAGTCTTGGTCTGCAAGCTCAACAGTCAGGTATGTGAGCGTATACGGCCCGAGACCCGAGGTCTGAGTTGCCTCAGGCACAGTGTACATATTTATCACAACCTGTCCCTCTGGATTTGGCTCTAATCCCTCCGGCAGCAAGGCTTTAAGCGTCTCGGGGTCGGCTTTGTAAGCCGCTATGAACATCCAGGCGTCCGTTACGAGCTGAGGGCCGGGAAGCTCTTCAGCTTTTGAATTCGCGGATATAACAAGCGGACTCAGCAATACTGTCATTAAAAGCAATCCAACTATAAATCTCTTCTTGATTGAAACCATTGATCTATCTCCTCTGACTAAACGTTTTGATATTTGAAATCACCACATTATTATTTTAGTATGATTTTATAGATCGTTTCAAGTAGTTTCTGCTGGGTACACTACTTTCCGCCGGGTGTTAAATGCCGAAAATAAAGAAAAAAATAGTTGCTAAATACGTCATAAAAAACGATATATTCAATATAGTCGAGGAAATACTGGGCTGTAAGTGGGCTGTAGTTATTATCGGTCTTATAAAAGACGATGTAAAAAGGCCTGGTGCCATGACTAAGAGTGTCAAAGGTCTGAGTGCGAAAGTTCTGAACGAGAGGTTAAATAAAATGGTTCAGACAGGGGTGCTCGAAAAACATTCATTCCCCGAAATACCACCGAGAGTGGAGTATGAGTTTACCGATTTTGGCAAAAGGTTTATTAAAATCCTTGAGGATTTAGAGGACCTCCAAAAGTATTACGACCCTGATAAATATCTAAAGAAATGAGCGGCCGTAAACATTTCTCCGAGCTAATCGCACTCATGTTATCTTTCTAATAATGGAAAAAGGAAAAGATATTCCGAGTATTAGTTTTTTTACGGACACAGGCATCGATGTGCCTTCGGTCACAGAGGCGGGGATGCGCCAGGTGGACAGGATTGCGGTTGAAGAGACGGGTCCCAATCTATATCAGATGATGGAGAACGCGGGCAGAAGCCTGGCTCTAAGGGCTATAGATATGCTAGGCGAGAAATGGCAAAGCGCAAGTATTGTAGTGCTTGC
>QIHJ01000253.1 GCA_003229065.1 Candidatus Dadabacteria bacterium | reverse complement strand
GGGAAGTGACTTATCAAAGCGAATGAACCGGGGGATCATGAACACGGGCATCCTGCGCTCAAGAAATCTCAAAAGTTTTTCGGGGTCGATGGTCTTACCTTTCTTTGGAACCACCACTATCATAAGCTCGTCTTCTGCGTAGCGGCCGCCTTCGGACTTTACGCCCACAGCGCCCGACTCCTCAACCTCAGGATATGAGCCAACGATCTTCTCCACTTCAAAGGAGCTTATATTTTCACCGCGTCTTCTTATATAGTCCTTAACCCTGTCTACGAAATAGATGTAGCCTTCTTTATCCATCCTGCCCGCGTCCCCCGTGTGGAACCAAAAATTCCTGAAATCCTCTACTGTTTTCTCCGGCATTTTATAGTACTGATGGAGCATCAGGTTAGGCGTCCTCGGGCGTACAATAATCTCCCCTATACCGCCCCTTGGGACCTCTTCATCGGTTTCGGGGTCCCCAATCTTAATCTCATAACCCGGGGCCTCCTTACCGCAGGAGCCCACTCTGAAAGGCTCGCCCGGGCGCATCCACGTGCACTGCCCTATCTCGGTGAGGCCGTAGCCCTCCATAAACTTTAGATTGAAGCGCTTCATAAATTCCTCGATTATATCGTGAGGCGCGGGGGAGCCGAGGACGAGCCTCACCTTGTGCTTCTTCTCTTCTGGCACAGGGGGGGTGTTCCACATAAAGTACGAGACCGTGCCCACTATATTGAATTTCGTAACCCCGAAGTCAACCATCCATTTCCAGAACCTGCTCGCGCTGTATTTCTCTTCAACTACTGCTTTTGCCCCTTTTATGAGGGCCGGGTAGACGCTCATGACCATTGCGTTTGAATGAAACAGGGGAAGGCATGTGAAACACACGTCGTCAGGGCCTACGTCCATTATCTCCGCATAGTTCCGGGCGCTCGAGTAATCGGCGGCGCACGGGCGCACGACCCCCTTTGAGCGGCCTGTGGTGCCTGAGGTGTACATGAGCCTCGCAAAATCCATAAAGGTTACTTCAACCCCGGGCTCAGAGCTCTTTTGGGCGTTAATAAATTTTGAATACGGAGTCATCTTCTTAAAGTCGTAGCCGTGCTTGTCGAATTTCACGCCCCCGTCCCTCGTCCACACAATCACGTTTTCAAGCTTCTTTATCCTTTTCGCTATGGGGGGCATCCTGTCCAGATACTCCTCCGCTATAAAGAGCACCTTTGAGTCCGAGCTGTCGATTATATACTGGAGGAAGTCCATTTTATACGCCGTATTTATAGGCACCATGACGGCGCCCCTCTTAAGTATTCCGAACCAAGTGATCACGTAATCGTCGGAATTGGGCATATATACAGCCACTTTATCGCCCTTCTCGATGCCGAGCTTGATGAGCCCGTTCGCAATCTTGTTGGCTAGCTTATTAGTTTGGTAAAAGCTCAGGGGCTTTTTATATCCGAATTGCAGGAACGGTTTTTTCCCGAGCTTCCTGGCTTGCTCCTTTAGTATCTTGGGCAGGACCCAGTTTGTTTTATCGAGACCGAGGTACCACTCTACGTCGAACTTGCCGTTCTCTCTCTTATACGTGATCGGGTGCCTCAAGTCTTTTGGTTTTTTGCTGCGCGCGGTTTTGGTGGGCATGACTTATACCTCTCGAAATTAAATTAACAGGCTTGCCGTAAAGTACGACATAGCCTGAATTCTTATCAAAAGGAAACTTTATTTTCAATAAGAGAAATTGTCAACCTACGTGAGCGGCGTATCCGTGCCTGCTTGTTCAGGGACCTCTTTCTTTTTCTTCCCGAACAGCCAGGCGACTAATATGCCAAGCTCGTAGAAGACTAATATGGGAACGAACATCAGCATCATAGAGACCGCATCCGTAGTAGGGGTAAGGATCGCAGCCACGACTGCGCTTATGAGTAGCGCGTACTTTCTTTTCTGCCTCAGCCACTTACTCGTAACGATGCCCACTCTCGACAGTATGAAGATAATAAGCGGGAACTCGAATACCAGACCGAACCCGAAAATGAGCGCCATGAAAAACGAAAGCGCCTCCTGAATTGAAGGGAAAGCCTTTACGTACTCTGAGGAATATTCATTCAGTAAGAACTTAAAAGCCGGAGGCGATGCGACATAGTAGCAAAATGCCGCACCTAACAAAAAGAAGAGCGAGCCGAACAATATAAAAGGGATGATTATCTGCCTTTCCTGCTTATAGAGCGCAGGGGCTACGAACTTCCATGCCTGATACAATATGAAGGGCACAGCTACCATTAGCGCAGCGAAGAAGGATACCTTTAAATAAGTTGTGAAACCCTCCGCGGGCCGAGTGAATATAAGAGAGCTGCCTTCGGGCAGGTTCTCGATAAGGGGTTTCATAAGGAAATCGAAAATTTGCGTAGAGAACGCGTACGCCGGTATAAACAGGACCGCCACCGCGAGCACACTCCAGAGTATACGCTTCCTGAGCTCGCTTAAATGATCGACAAAAGTCATCTTTGCTTCATTAGAAGGCTCCTTGGCTTCATCTGAAGACTTGTTGGCTTCTTCCATAACTGACCCAAATACTAACTTAACACTGCATGGTTCTCAATTTTCCAAGGATATTGTCTAATTTCTAACTGTACCGTCTAATTCCCGGGGTCCGTTTGGAATATTTCAGTCTGTTTCAAAGACGGGGTTTAATACATGATCCCGGCCCTGCACATAAGGCTCTAAAGCCCGTCCGTTTTTTATTAACCCCCTTCACGATTGACAACATTTCATAGCTCGCATATATTGTTATGCCGTTGACATCATCCCCTAACCTATACATAGAGGAAGAATTGCAAACCTAATATTCTTTAGAGAAGAATTGCAAAACTATTTTTGGAGGAAACATTGAAAGTATTAATAACGGACGGTCTGGCTCAAGAGGGTTTAAACATTCTCGAATCAGCAGGCGGACTGGAGGTAGACGTAAAAAAGGGTATTCCAAGAGAAGAGCTGCTTGAGATTGTCGGCGGCTACGACGCTCTCATAGTGAGGAGCGCTACAAAAGTAACGTCGGACATCATCGAAGCTGCTACGAACCTGAAAGCCATAGGGCGTGCGGGCATCGGTGTAGACAACGTCGATGTCGAGGCCGCTACCAAGCGGGGGATAGTCGTCATGAACACCCCCGAGGCAAACGCGATCACGACCGCTGAGCACACAATTGCGCTCATGCTCTCTATTGCAAGAAGAATCCCTCAAGCCCACGCATCGCTTAAGTCAGGCAAGTGGGAGCGCAGCAAGTTCAAGGGGGTCGAGATATACGGCAAGAACCTCGGATGCATCGGGCTCGGGAACATCGGCAAGCTCGTAGCCGAAAGGGCGATCGGGCTTAAGATGAATGTAATAGCCTATGACCCGTTTCTTACGAAAGAGGCGGCTGAGAAACTGGGGGTCGAGCTTGTAAGTCTGGACGAGCTTCTAGAAAGAGCGGATTTTATAACGATTCATACCCCACTTACGCCCGATACCAAAGACCTTATTAATAAAGACACATTCTCTAAAACCAAACCGGGCTTAATACTCATTAACTGCGCAAGAGGCGGGGTCGCAAACGAGAAGGACATAACAGAGGCAGTGAGCGAGGGGAAGCTTGCGGGAGCCGCGTTTGACGTTTACGTAAACGAGCCCCCGGAGGAGGGCAACCCGCTCCTTACTCTTGATGAAAACGTGGTGTTTACTCCTCATCTAGGAGCTTCTACCGGTGAGGCGCAGACTAAAGTGGGGCTTGCGATTGCACAGCAGGTAGCTGACTTTCTGGTAAACGACGTTGTAAAGAACGCCGTTAACATGCCTTCACTAAGCGTTGAAGTGCTTAATGTAATGAAACCGTATTTGATCCTGGCCGAGAAGCTCGGCAGCCTGCAGGGCCAGCTCTGTAAAGGCGGAGTGCAAGAGGTCCATATAGAGTACGACGGAGAGGTCTCGGAGTTTGATACCAAGCCTATTACGGTCGCAGCTCTGAAAGGCTTCCTCTCACCGATGATGGACGTGGTGGTGAGTTATGTAAACGCCCCTGTTATAGCGGAGGATAAGGGTATAAAGGTAATAGAATCCAAATCCTCTAAGACAAAAGATTATACGAGCTTAATAACTATTAAGGTAAAAACACAAGAAGGGGAAAGCAATGTATCGGGTACGATATTCGGGAAAGAAGAGCCCAGGTTCGTAAAGGTAAACGACGTATCCATTGACGTTGTGCCAAACGGCTACCTCCTCGTGAGCGAGAACAACGACAAGCCGGGGTTTATAGGCGCTATGTGTACAGTGCTCGGAGAAAACGGAGTAAATATCGGGCTCATGCATTTGGGCCGCGAAGCCATAGGCGGAAGGGCTATAGTATTTACCAACGTCGATTCCCCGGTCCCTGAAGAAGTGATGGAAAAGATAAGACAGCTGCCCGAAACAATCTCAGTTACACAGGTTAAATGCTAAATGACAGACAGACTAAGTTTGCCCCAGGGCGTAAAAGATTATATTCCACGAAAAGCAGAAGAGCTTAGGAGAGTCGAGGAAGGGCTTCTCGAGGAGTTCGCCAGGTGGGGGTATAGAAGAATAATCACCCCTCTGTTCGAGTATCTGGGTCCTCTATCGATAGGCCTGGACGATGAGCTTAAGAACAAAATCATAAAGTTCGTCGATCCCTCGACCGGTGAAGTTGTAGCGCTGAGACCCGATATCACACCCCAGGTAGGAAGGATTGTAGCGACTCAGCTAAGGGACAGCAATTCACCCTTGAGACTCTGCTATAACGGCAGGGTGGTGAGGTTTGAAGAAAAGGGGAGCGGCAAAGAGAGGGAGATATTCCAGGTAGGCTGTGAGCTCGTGGGGCTTAATTCGGCAGAGGCCGATGGTGAGATAATAGCGCTCGGAATCAAATCTCTGAGCAAATCCGGCATAAAGAAGCTTGTGCTCGACATAGGGCATACGGGGATATTAAGGAGTCTGCTCCGCCAAACGGGCGAGTACAGAAAACATATTGAGGATGCGCTTAAAAAAAAAGACCAGGAAGATTTATCCAGAGCAATCCGCAAATCGAGTGCTTCTAAAAAAGTAAAGGACATCATTAAAATCCTCCCCGATCTCTTTGGCGGAAGAGAGGTTTTAGAGCAAGCCAAAAAGATCCCCTCGATCCAAAAATATGTAAAAGAGCTTGAAAACGTTCTAAGTGTTGTTGACGATTACAACCTGGACTGTGATGTAAATGTCGATCTTGCGGAGCTAAGAGGTTTTAACTACTATACGGGTGTAACTTTTGAGATATTGTCTCGCGACATACCCGCACCTTTAGTCAGGGGCGGGAGATATGACGAGCTTATGGGCAAGTACGGGTACGACTGTCCGGCTACCGGTTTTGCTGTAGATGTGGAGATGCTTCTTGATTACTCGAAAAAACACCTCGAAGACAATCAAATACACTTTGTCGTAATACCCAAGAAAGCAAGCCTGAGACGCGAGGCTATATACCTCGCCGAGTGGCTCAGATCGAGCGGGTTCAAAGTGATTTTAGACCTGAATTTAAATCCGGAACAAAGGGCTCAGAGACTGAAGGAAAACCAATCTTCAAATTTTTATGGTGTTATTTTACTTGAGACTCCGAAAAAGCTTAAACTGATCGAATCCAGAAGGGGCGCCGGAAAAGAGTTCTCTAACTTGGAAGAACTCCTCAAAGGGGGTATCTGATAATGCCTAATGTGGTAGTGATCGGCGCACAGTGGGGAGACGAGGGAAAGGGCAGGATCGTCGACCTAATCTCTGAGAAAGTGGACATCATCGCCCGTTACCAGGGCGGGAACAACGCAGGCCATACAATAGTAATCGGGGAAGAAAAAGTAGTACTCCACCACCTGCCTTCGGGAATCCTCCGTGAGGGTAAAGTTTCAGTTATCGGAAACGGAGTGGTTGTCGATCCGAAAGTGCTGCTTGAGGAAATACAAAATCTCCGGCTCGCAGGATACAAAGCTGACCGCGAGAATCTCAAGATAAGCGACAGAGCGCATGTGATTATGCCTTACCACAAAGAGATTGATAAGGGGAGGGAAGAGTCCTGCGGAAATACCAAGATCGGCACAACAGGAAGGGGCATCGGACCTGTTTATGAAGACAAGGCTGCGAGAAGAGGCATAAAGGTCTCAGACCTTATCGACCCGGACGCATTATCCCATAGACTAAGAGAGGTGCTCCCGGACAGAAACCTTTATATAACCAAAGTACTGGGGAAAGAGCCGCTTGATTTCCAAGAAATATTTGGAGAATACGAAGCATATGGAAAAGAGTTAAAAGAGTTTACATGCGACGTATCGAAACTCCTTAACGACTCGATAACTGAGGGCAAGAACATACTTTTTGAAGGCGCCCAGGGAGCGCTCCTGGATATTGACTTTGGCACATACCCCTATGTGACATCCTCCAGCGCCAGCTCGGGGGGAGCATGCACGGGCACGGGAGTAAGCCCTACCAAAATCGATTCCGTACTGGGTATTGCCAAGGCCTATACGACGAGAGTCGGAGAGGGACCGTTCCCTTCTGAGTTATCAGGTGAGACGGGCGAGCGGCTTAGGGAATTGGGCGATGAGTACGGGGCTACTACAGGAAGATCCAGAAGGTGCGGATGGTTCGACGCATTCGCCATTAAGTACGCATCAATGATAAACGGCATATCGCATATCGCGCTAACAAAGCTCGACGTACTATCGGGATTTGAAAAGATCAAGATTTGTACGGCTTACCGCTACAAGGGGAAAGTGCTTAGGGATTTCCCGTCTAATAACCACACGCTAAGTGAATGTGATCCCGTATATCAGGAGTTAGACGGGTGGAATGAAGACATATCCGGGGTAAGAGACGTATCGGAGCTTCCTCCTCAGGCCAGGGACTATCTGGATACGATTGAACAATCTACAGGAGTGCCTTTATATGCCGTATCTCTCGGGGCGTCCAGAGAGAAGATTCTTTTTTTAAATGAGATATTCTGAGAGTCTTCTAAGAGAATTACTTAGTGCCGTGTCAATCAAACTCGTATTCTCTTATCCAATAGCCGGTACCCGGTTTCCAGGTCTCCAGTCTGACAGCATCTATTCGGTTTAAGAAATAGTCGCCTGCGGACTGAAACTGCTTTCTATATATACCGACTACACGCAGGAAATCGCCGTCGTTTATCGGGGCCTCCCCGGGCACGTAAACTTCTATCCCCGTTCCTTTCCTGTCAGCTATAACGAAGGTCGTATAAATATCCTCGCTCCCGTCTTCGTTCTCAATTACCGCACCATGTGTAAGGTACCAGACTCTACCTATCACCCTGACTCCGGCGCTTTCGTAAATATCGCGGTTCAATAAAAGGTCGGCAATGCTGATATTGACCGCTGCAACAGAGGTGTCCGGGTCCTGCCAGTTGCGCGCGCACCCCGAATATATAAATATGCTGATGAGTAATGCCGGTATGATTATTAATCTTTTCATTAACGCCTCCGGAACAAGAGAGAAATTCACAGTAAGATTATAACACAAGGGTTACGAAAAATTTTCATAAGCTTCAATTATTTCTCTTACGAGCGGGTGTCTGACTACATCGTGCTTGGAGAAATATACAAATGATATGCCGTTTATATTTTTTATCAGCTTCTCGGCTTCAAGAAGTCCCGATTTCTCGTCAGAGGCGAGGTCTACCTGTGTGGTATCTCCGGTTATAACCGCCTTTGAGCTAAAACCGAGCCTTGTAAGAAACATCTTCATCTGCATCGAAGTCGTGTTTTGAGCCTCATCCAGAACCACGAATGCGTCGTTTAAGGTCCTTCCTCTCATAAATGCAAGCGGCGCTATCTCGATCGCCCCCTTTTCCAAAAGCCTGGATGCCTTGTCGTAGTCCAGCATATCGAAAAGCGCGTCCATGAGCGGCCTTAGATACGGGTCGACTTTTTGAGAGAGGTCGCCGGGAAGAAATCCGAGCTTTTCTCCCGCTTCAACTGCGGGTCTTGTCAGTATTATACGGTTTACCTCTTTATTGATGAAAGCAGACACTGCCATAGCCATGGCAAGATAGGTCTTTCCCGTACCAGCGGGGCCGACTCCGAACACGATATCGTGCTTTCGTATCGACTCTATATAGAGCTTCTGCGTAAGGCTCTTGGGAGCAATAATCCTCTTCCTTGTAGAAACGCATATGGTATCGAGAAATATATCTTCGAGCTTAATCTCGTTTTCTTCCACTATACGGGAAGCAAGCTCAAGGTCTCCGGGGTTCAGGGTATAGCCCCTTTCGATAAGACCGTATATTTCCTTTAAGAGCTTGTGGGCCGACTGAACCTCCGAGTCTTCCCCTTCAAAGCTCAATTTTCCGCCCCTTGAGTGGATCTTTACACCGTAGAGATTCTCTACTTCCTTTAGGTTTGTATTTTGCTGACCGTAGAGCTCTTTTATTATTGCGTTATCCTCAAACTCAAGCTCTTTCTTCACACCGTTTTGAAAACTTACGGATTCTTGCATAAGCGTTTACTGTATCCTCCTGTGAATTCAGTACTATAGAGTTTTCTTACTCGTGTTATTTCAGCTTCAATATATAGGCAATATATTGATGTCATAAGGTCTTTTTGTGCAAGCAATTTATAAACCTGGAACAGGTTTCTTTCAGGTTGGTGCGGTTTATTTTCGATACCCCGATAGGATTATAGCTATTCAATACAGTTAATTATAACAGAAAGGGGAATAAAGCCAAGCACGTTAAGATCATTAAAGCTTGGGTGAAATATACCGGGGCCTATTCATAGCCGTCATAAAATAACCGTCATCCCGGACCCTGCTCCGGAATCAATTCAGAATCTCATCTTTTTAATCCATCATCCTGAACTTGATTCAGTATCTCATTTTTTACCCTTCTTAAAACTCTTTGATATTAGTATCTTCTTTTGAGTGATCACACACGAAGTGTGGTTTTCGATTGTACCGTATTTGAAGAGGAATAATGTAAATTCACAAACACAGTAAGATGCAAATGAGATTTGCAGAAACAGTATGTCTGCACTCACTGAGTGCTAACTAAAAATAACTTATTGTATTTGTATGATCATTACAATTCCACCCACACCCCGTGTAAGGTTTTTAACGCGGACACAGAGTGTCCATTCATACGGTTTCTGCGCAGCTTAAGAGGTAGGATAAACTGATAAAGCTCTCACTAATCTCATGAGGAGTGGAGAAATAGTATGCCTGCGGGCGCTGCGGACACATAGTGTCCATTCATACGGTTTCTGTGTGGCTTAAGAGGTTGGATATACTGATGAAGCTCTCACTAATCTCATGAGGAGTGGAGAAATAGTATGCCTGCGGGCGCTGCGGACACATAGTGTCCATTCATACGG
>QIHJ01000120.1 GCA_003229065.1 Candidatus Dadabacteria bacterium | reverse complement strand
ATCTTGGCAGTCTTTGCCGCAGAATTCCTTGAGAAGCTTAAGGTTGGTCGAGACCAGCTTGTGGGGGCCGGGGAAGCGGGCTTCGGTAAAGATCTTAAGCGCCTCGGTATATGCGTTTATAGCCTTGTCACAGTTCTCGTCCTTATTCTCGGCCTCTGCGAGCGCGGTGTATGCGGCACCAATATTGTTCTGAGTGGATGCGTACTGAATGGGGTACTTATCCATAGTATAGATAATGAGAGCGGTCTCATATGCGTCGATTGCTTTCTTGGTGTTCTTAACCCTGTCTTCCTTATCACCGAGCGTCCTGTAAACGACGCCCAGGTTATTCTGTGTAGCTGCGAACTGAAGCGGCTGCTCTTTAATCGTCCTCACCTTAAGCGCTTCCTCAAAAGCTCTGATGGAATGTCTGCAGTTAACCTCTTTCTCCTCAACCTCGGCCAGTGTTCTATAGGCGCTCCCCAGGTTTGTTTGAGTCGAGCCGTACTGATCGGGGTAGCTGCTTCTGCTGTATATTTTAAGGGATTCTTTATAAGCGTTTACCGACCTCTTACAGTTCTTACCTTTATCCTCAACCTCTGCTAGAGTCCTGTAAACAATACCGAGGTTGTTCTGGGAAGCAGCGTATTCGATGGGAAACTCTTTTATATTGAAAACTCTTAAGACCTGCTCATAGGATTCAATAGCTCTCCTTGAGTTCTGTACCTGGTTCTCAGTTTCGGCAAGTGTTTTATAGAGACCCCCGAGGCTGCTCTCTATCGAAGCGTACTCTATGGGATGGTTGTCGTATCTATAATATTTAATCGCTTCCTGATAAGCTTTGCTCGCATTATTGGTGTTTTGGGCAGGAGCTTCTTTGTGGGACAGCTTCTCATACGCGCTTCCCATATTCTTTTGAATAAGTCCGTAATCACCCGGATAGCTCTCTTCCATATACAGCTTGAGCGCGCTTTTGTAGGACCCTATCGCCAGTCTTAAAGTATCGACATCCCCACTCTTCGCGTGTAGGTTCCCATAGGCTATTCCTAGATATTTGGATAGCTCTCCGTGCTCCAAAGGCGCATTCTCCGGTGTATAGTATTTTAGCGCTTCCGTATAGGCCTCTACGGCTTTTTGGTGATATCCCGTATTGTTGTCGACCTCGGCTAATATGCCGTACGCCATACCGATATTTCTTTGGACCAGGCCGTACTCCTCCTTGCATTGATCCTGATTGTAAACACGTAGAGCTTGATTATAGGCCAATATCGCGTTTTGGTACTCCTCCGCGTTACCAGATATTTCAGCGATTGTGCTGTAGGTACAACCGATACTCATATGTACATTACCGAATGTCTCCGGATGATCGTTCAAATTAAATACCGTAAGAGCCCGTTTGTAAGCTTGCAAGGCTTTACGGTAACTCTTCAGGTCCCCTGAATGATCGGCGAGCATTTTCATCGACTCGGCTATATCTTTCTGGACTTCGCCGTACTTCTCGGGGTAGTGCTCGGAGCTGAAAACTTCGAGTGAATCCTCAAAGGACTTAACCGCTCTCCTATAATTATTTGCGGATCCGGTAGCCCGGGCAACTTCGGTATACAGACCCCCGAGCCTGGACTTTATCCGCCCGTACTGCTCGGGCGCTGTTTGAATAGTCTCGGTCAGTAGAGCCTTTGTATAATATTCGATTGCCTGGTTCGAATCGCTGAACTGAGGTTCTTCAATAACCGCGTCCACACCGGAGTCGCCCGAAGCCGCAGCGGCAATAACAGTCTGCGGCATGGACTCTACCTCAACTTGCTCGGGTTCCTGAGACTCAACTTCTTCTAACATAACTTCTTCTTGGTATTCTATTATTTCTTGAGACTTGACTACCTTAAGAAGCGGTTTTTCTTCAATAATCCGGACAACCTCAACAGGTTCCCCAGTCTGCACGGCATCTTTTGATTGCGTGTCCTTGAGCTCGGTAATAGCTTCGTATGCCCGAACGATATTGTTCTGTATCTCCATATGGCGATCAGGATAATCTTCCGGGCAAAACACACGCAAAGCTTCCCTGCATGTCCCGATAGCTTTGTTGAAAAGCTCTACAGTGCCCTCTTGCTCTCCCATGGATAAATATAAAGAGCTTAATTTCATGTGTACTGAACCGAACTCCTCTGGGTTCAGGGCTTCACTGTAAATTCCTAGCGCATCGGTATAAACGTTTACGGCCTTCTTATACGTCTCAGCATCAGAGCTCCCCCGGGCCGCATCTTCAAAGGTTTCTCCTCTGCGCATGTACACATTCCCGATCTTGAGCTGTATTCCGGTGTATTCCTCTCCGAGCTCTAAAGAATCATAGAGATCTAGGGATTCCCGGTATCCTGACAAAGCCTCTTCAAAGTCCCCTTTCTTTAAACTTATATCAGCCAGAATACTTACAACAGACGCCTTATCGGCCAGAGTCTCTTTGTATGCATCTCCTAATTCCAAACGCTCGTAGGCTTTATGAGCTTCCCCATAAGCCTCCAGCGCCTTTTCAGCATTAGCAGTATCGAGGTCTGCCTGTAGAAGCTGCATGTAAAAATGACCGAGCTTCCTTTGGACCAAGGCGTATTGCAAAGGGGCATCTTCTTTGGTACATATTGTTAGTATTTCCAGGTACCGCTCTTCCGGATTCGCTCCACTCTCTACACCACCGCATCCGTACTCACCCAGCAAATTGTATATCTCATTAAGTTTTTCACTTATCCCGGGAACGGGGTTATAGTCGCCCGCCTGCGCGCAATATTCCTCAGCTTTTCCGTAGTGCTGCAAAGCCGTCTTTGAATTATTTACCGTATCATCGGCAAGGGCGAGCTTTTGGTATACTGAGCCCAGCTCAACAGATAAAAGAGCCCGCTCCGTAAAGTTATCTGAACCTTCATAGAGCTCAAGAGCACTGATGTAATTTTGTAAGCATTGATGATGCTCGCCGGATTCTTCAAGCGCTCCCGCTAAAGCTCTATATGCTGCTCCAAGCTCATTTATAAATCCGCTATGCTTCTGAGGGTAATCTCCTGAACCGTAAACTCTAAGCACCTCGCCATAGGAATCCACTCTCTTTTGAAGCCACTCCACACTTCCCCCGTATGAGGCTATCTCAGCCGATGCGTCGCCGAGCATTTTATGCAATCTAGCATATTCTGTGGGATTATTTTCTAATGTAAATCGTGTGATGGACTTCGTTATATAGTCGATAGATTTTTTATATGTCTCAGGGTCTTTTCGGTCCCGGGCTATTTCAAAGTAAAGCTCGGCTAAGGTTTCAGTAATATCGCCGTAATCATCAGAAAACGTGCTCAGCTGAAAGTATGAAAGCGAATCAGCGTAATACCGTCCCGCTGTTTCAAGATTAGACAGCCTGTCGCTTTGCTCGGCCAGTTTTTTGTAAATACCGCCTATTTGTCTATTCAGATACGCCGATTCTTCGGGGAATTCGCCTGCCACATAAATGCTTGAAGCCTTCTCCAGGTATTCGAGCGATTCGGCCAAATTGTCGGCACCAAATTGCTTTTCGCCCAGCGATTTGTAAATATCTGCAATCTCGACCCTGGCTTGTATATTGGCTTGAGAGTAGTTCTCTGGAGTATAGAAATTGATCGAATCAATATAGGATTCTGCAGCTTTTTTTAGATTATTGTCCTCATCTTGAACCCTTGATAGAGACCTGTAAACACCCCCGAGCCTGAAATTAATACAGGCCCGCTCACGCGGGTAGTTGTCCTCACCGTATATGTTTAGCGCCCTTAGATAAGATTCTAAAGCAGAGCTCAAATCCTCCGGCGAAGCTTCACTTGAATCGGGTATTGTGCCACCACCAAGAGGTGTGCCGAGATAGGTGTCACCGAGCTTCATCTGTAGTAGCGCATGCTCGTAAGGCGAAACGGATTCGGTGCATATCATCAATATTTCACGGTATACAGACTGAGCGCTTAGATTAGAGTCGGCATCAAACTCGCTTAAAAATTTATATAGCCCTTTAATATTATCCGTAATTACGGCGTATTCTTCCGGGCTATCAGTTTGTGTATAAAAACTAAGAGACTCCCCGTAAGCGTTGAGAGCATCCTTTATGCTCGTTAGACCGTTACCTGAGCGGCCGGTTTTCTCTAACAGCTCCGCCAGCTCCTTTTTGTATTTCCCGTACTCTTCGGGGAATTCCTCAAAGCTAAATACCTTAAGCGCCTCACTATAATGCTCAAGCGCTCCCGTATGGTCGTCCAGCTCCCCCTTAGCCCCTGCAAGCATAGCATATACGCCGCCCATCCTTTTTCTGAGCTCTTTATACTCCTCATAATACTCTTCACGTGTGAAAACCCCGAGCGCCTTATTGTATGAGTCAAGCTCCAGCAGGTAATTTTCATCACCGTCCTGCTTACCCCCAAGTGCGCCGTAGGCAATTCCGAGGCTCTTCTTTATCTCTCCGTAAAGCTCCGGATACTCATCGGCTGTGAAGAGCTTAAGAGACTCGTCGTAGTATGAAATAGCGTTTCTATACTCACCCGGGGAGCTGCTAACTTGAGCAATCTCTGTATATAAGTCCCCGAGCTCTTTACTCACCTGCCCGCACTCGTCCCTATCATTCATTACGGAGTAACCCCTTAGGGCTTCCTCAAAGGAATTTACTGCCTTTCTGTAGTTCGCGACCCCACCCCCATCTCCCAAGAGTCTATAGACCCGGCCGAGCTTCTTGTGGGTGGATGCATACTCATAGGGATACTCGTCGAATTTGTATACCAGTAGGGCCTTTGTGCAGAACTCAATTACGCTCTTTGGGTCTCGGCCCTCAGGCTCTTCAGTGTTCTCAAAAAGTGATTCGAGTCTTTGGATAAGCTCAAGGTAGTGCTCCGGGAACGAGTCAACGGGGAAACTCCCGAGCGCATCCGTATAGCACTCAGCCGCGCTCTTCTCGCGAGATGCTCTTTCTTCGAGTGAGCTTATAAGCATATGCGCGTCACCCATCGCGGCCCGTATAATTCCGTATTGATTATTGTGATCGGCGCTGAATCCGCTGAGAACCTCCTCAAATACTTGAAGAGCCCTCTCGGAAAGAGATACGCACTGTTGCCCGCTCTTGGCGAATTCACAACTAAGCATTAGCAATATCCCTATGTTCCTCTTGACCGCAGAATACTCAGCCGGGAAATCCTCTTTCGTATAAACGCCCAGTGACCCCTCATAGGCTTCTACGGCCAAGGCGTAATTTTGAGACTGATTGTCCATATTGGCCATACGCGTATATGTGCGGCCGATATTAGTTTTAATTAATGCAATCCTGAGCGGCTGCTCCCGGGCTTGAGTAAAGGCAAGGGCTTCGTTATAGCAGCTTAGCGCCTTATCTGCGCTCTCTGCGCTTTCTCCGACGTCATAGAAGGAAAGATAAGCATTTCCCAGGTTGTTATTCACAACCGCGCTTTCATCGCCGGCGCTGCGGGAATATACACCCAGGGCATCTTTGTATGACTCTATTGCCAGTGAGTAATATTTTTTGCTCTCTTCCGCCGCCCCTAGCTTGCAGTAGGAATTAGCTAGATTATTTTTTATTCTTGCATACTCAAACGGGTTTATTTCAAGCGTAATTACGGAAAGCGCCTCTTCCAACAATTCGACAGATTTTCTCACATTACTCCCCGGATCGTCTGCGTCGGAGATTCTATTGTAAAGAGCTCCCAGATTTCCAAGAGATTTGGCATAGAGCGCCCTGGCTTCGTTTCCGCTAGCACCAAACGTCTTAAGAGTAAAGGCTGCGCTCTCAAGCGCGGCCAAGGCGAGCTCTGTGTAATTACCGCCCTCGTCCGCTTGCTCAAGCCGCCCATAGGCTGCGCCCAAATTGTTCTTTATAAGAGCATGCGGCATAGGATGCTCTTCAGGATTCATGAGCTCAAGGGCTTCTGAGAACGCCTCTACGGCTTTTTCAGAGTGCTCGGCACAGTCCTTTACGATCGACATGTCGGCGTGACACTGCCCTATTTTATTTCTTATACGAGCGCTTCTCTCTTGAGTATCAAAAGAAGAACATATGCTCAAAGCGGATTCATATTGTTTAAGCGCGTTTTCTAAGCTCCGGCATCTATCATCTACACTTGCATCTATACTTGCATCCATACCCGACAGCCCCGCATATGCGTCCCCCTTTAAGAGTTTTATCTCAAAAGCCTCTTCAGGAAACTCCTCCTTACACATAATCGATATTGCTTCATCCAATGCCAGAAAAACCCTTTCAAAACCTTCGGGATTATCCTGAAGCAGAGCCACCCCGGAGAAAAGCCTACCTTCATTCATCTTTATCCGGGCGTATTCTATCGGATGCTCTTCTCTACTATAAACCTTAAGCGCTCGCTCGTATGATGAAGCGGATTCACTTGCGTACTCCTTACCCGCTTCAAGCTCTGTAAGGCTCAAGAGCACGTCACCCAGTTTCTTATGGATTATGGCAGAATTTAAAGGATTCTCATCCTCTGTATATACCTTCAGGGCTTCCCTGTAGGAGCCCGCCGCTTGTTTCAAATTCGGGGCTGTATCCTGTGCCTCGGATAATAAAGAGTACGCATCTCCAAGGTTATTTGATATCATGGCGCGCTCTAAAGGGTGCTCGGAAGTGTCGTATACCTTGAGGGCCTCGGAATACGCGCTCACAGCATTAATACAGCTCTCTTCCTTATCTTGAACCTCCGAAAGTGTGCTGTAAACCACACCCAGATTATTCTGTGTCATTGCGTACTCGAGAGGGTAGTGCTCAAGAGTCCTCACTTTGAGAGATTCCAGGTAGCATAACACTGCTTTTTCGCAGTTTCGGGCTCTGTCTTCAAGCTCCGCGAGAGTGCCGTAAGCATTCCCTATATTGTTTTGTGCTGTAGAGTACTGATCCGGATAATCGTTTAATGAATAAAACCTCAAAGCTTCCTCAAAGTTTAAAATGGCCCCGCGGCAGCTCTCGGGGCTCTCTTCTATCTGAGCCAGCATATCGTATGAAGCACCGAGGTTGTTGCATACAAGAGCAGACTCAAGCGCAAAATCCCCATCCGAGTAAACCTGAAGCGCTTTCTCGTATGCTTCTATGGCCAATATGCAGCTTTCGGCCGATGCATCGACCTCGGCCTGCGTACGGTACGCGTTACCCAGGTCTATGAGTGCTTCGGAATACGCCTCCGGTGATTCCTCAGACGTATTGAACCTGAGCGATTCTTTTAATATGTCGATCGCCTCTCCTATCCCCTCGCCGCTGCTATCGAATTCACCCAGAGTGCTAAGTACCCGGCCTTGCAAATTCATCAGGTCAAAATATTCCGATTGAAACTCTGAGGTCTCATAGACCTCAAGCGCGCTCCTTATATGGGTAAGGGACCACTTAAGGAGCTCCTTTTTCTCCTTATCCTTCTCTTTAAGACCTGCAAATACTTCATAGATTTCCCCGAGTTTCTTATTTAGATAAGCGAACACGGGTTTGCTCTTATCTTTACCAAAATAATTGAGCCCTTCCTCAAAGACCTTCGCGGCCAATTCGATTTTATCTCTATCCTCACGATCATTGAGAGATAACATGAGTATTTCACCCTGTTTTATCTTAAAGCACGAAGAGAGCGCAGCATCGGAATCACTTGAGGATACACTCTCATATATTTGGGCAGCTTTGTAATAACATTCATTTTTTTCCGATTCGATATCTATATTTTTATCGGCTTGATTCGTATAAAGCGATGCGAGCATAGTCAGGATTTGAGATGGAGTGCTTCGTCCGGATCTTTCCTCCCAGACGGTAAGTAAATCATAAGATTTATCCAAATCGCTTATATCGTACTCGGCAGTTTTCGTATAATAATTCGATACTTCCCGAGCCAATTCCCTGAGCGTAGAATAGAGCTCCGGGTCCATGGAGCTGTAGGTCTTGGTTAGCTCCGAAATATAGCTTTCTAAAACAGCCGGTATAAAAGAGTCTATTTCGTATCTGATTTTATTTGCCGGATTCTCGGACGAAGGGTTTTGAGAAGAGCTATCTACCCGGATCTCATTAAGCGCGCTTAAGCTTGAATTTCTTTTTAATCGATCTAACGGGCTTTGCGCCGGTGGTTCGGGAGCGCTGCTTTCGCCAAGCTCGGCTTCACCTGCAATATCTCTTATGGTAAGTACAAACTTCCCTTTTCCTTTTAAATAACCGTAAGAGTACTGAAGAGCGGAGCCCGGCCCCACGAGTACAAGTACACCCAGTGCACAGTCCCGCGCCAGGTTCTCTAATTCCCCACTCTGTGATGACTCTTCGGGTAGAGCATGTAGCTTAAAACCCTTTTCAGAAAGTACGTCAATAAGCGGATTTAATATTAACTCAAGCGCAGAGCCCTCAGCTTCCCCGGGGTAGACGACTATACACGGAATCTGATACTCCGGATTCCAGATAGCGTCAAGTGGATTTAAACGCAGGTCTTTCTCCCGACCGGACTTCGATGTTTCACCCATACTCTATTCCTTATAATGCGGCAAAAAAGCTCATGCGCGCGATCAGGCTGGATATAATTGACTTATACAGCTTAAGTGCGCGTATTCAAACCAGGCATATAGGATGATAATATCGGACGCAAAGAAGAAGGAATAAATAAATGCACGGAGCATATCCGTCTACATAACAATCCCGCCCTCGGTAGTCCGGCTGCCGGTGACTATTGACCACTGTCATTTAGGCCCGTGACTTTGCGTCCCACCCTTTCGGATGGTTTGCCTTTTTCGACTTAGGATTAACTTTTCCCCGTCAATACAAAACTTATAACCGTTTTAGTGCGCTGTCAATATATATTTCCAATAATATTTACGTCTTAGCATGGGCTTCCGCAAGAAAGCGGAATGAATCGGGCACTGGCTTAATAGGAGATGATCAGGAGCCCGGATAGGTTTCAAATCCGAGTTCTCTAAGTAAATCGGAGATCAAATGTTAGACCCGGTGTTATTTTTGAATAGCCTCAGGTGAATCGACTTTTTTTGAGCATTCTGAGCAGAATTTCAAGCCTCGAGTCACCTCGGCTCCGCATTCACAAATCGCTATAACCGCAGGCTTAGCAAGCGCTTTTAAGCTCCCGAGCGCTTTTTGAGCGCTTAAATGCACGAGCCTTAGCTCTTCTTCGCATTTATCCATCTCGCGCTCTATATCTTCAATCTCAGCGCATTTGGCCATAATGCTGTCTTGGTTAATCTCCCCCTTATATTTATAGGAGCGGTATATGGTATTCCCCATATCAAGCGCGCTGTCTCGTCTTTTTTTCTTGAGCGATCTGAGTCGGTTTTTGATTAGAATCGTACCGTAAGCCTCTTTTGAGCACTATCTTGAGGCCTTTATTGACACCCGATTTCAAGCGTCCGTACAAATCTCGGGTATCCAGGATATCAACCATTCACCATCTCCTTTAATTCAATACGCATTTTTCACGATTCTCTTTGGAAAGTTACAATAAAAATGATACTTGATAATACGCAAAGTCAAACGGCAATTTTCTAAAGCGATTATCACAGTGCCCGATAAAGAATAAATGGTGTTTAATATAGCATTTCCCGGATACTTACAGCTGGCGGGAACATGGAACATACAGCATAAAAATCCGTTTGACTCGGTAAAAGGATAGGATATGCTTTTTCACACTGTTATATAATCGATCACTTATAACAGTAGGGATTGTTAGAGGAGTGCCGGCGTTATCCGCTTCATATCGGGCTTTTTGTGTTACGGGCGCCCGCCGCTAAAGTAAATCCGCCTTACTCAGAATGTCCCTAAGAAAACTCACAACAAATATTTGAGAGGGTTTGAATTATGAAATATCCATACAAAAGCGCACTTTTTACAGTAGTTGAATACCTAAGGACACATAAGAGCGAAATGACTGTCACGGCTATTATATTTCTGCTCACGATGACAGCTGCTCCGCTAATGTCGTTATCCCAGGAAAACGTTCAGGAAGAAGTAATAGTTGAAAACGGTACTGAATCAACTGAAATAACTAAAGAATTCAAAGCCTCGGAAGGGGGATTTGCAGAATGGGAAATGAGCGCGCTTATGGGCGCTCTGAGTGACCCCAATCCCGAAGTCAGGACAATCGCGATCAAGGAGCTTTCAACTCTCGATGACGAAGCTGTCAGGGAACTGATTGTGGAGTTCTTAAATGAAAAAGACCCTCTACCCAGACAAGCAGCATTATATTCGGTCAGTTCATGGGGTGAGGCCTCAAGTGAGTACCTGCCTCAGGTAATCGAAAATATGAGCGACAGGAACGTAAGCACCCGCCGGGCGGCGGCTCAGGCAGCGCTAAATATAGGGAATCTGAATAATTCCCAAATGCAGGTTGCAATAACGCTCCTCAGCGATGATGACAGCAGAGTAAGACAATTGGCATTGAAATTAGTAGAAGACAATCCACAGCAGGCCCTTGCCCGGAAACAGCAAATTATCGAGCTCGTTAATAGTGAAAACTCCAAAGTCAGGTCGATTGCCTTAAGGGCACTCGGAAAACTTGGCAAAAAAGGCGGCAATGATAAAGCTCTTATAATAAAAATGCTTAAAGACCCTAATCAATCAGTAAGATCGAGCGCGGCACGAGCGCTTGGCGACTTGGGTAAGTCGTCCAAACCTCAAATTAAAGATATCATGCCGCTTCTTAAAGACCAAAGCATGTATGTAAGCATTTCAGCCCTAAAATCTCTCGGGAATATAGGCGATCTTTCTGACGCAGAGGTAAGAACCATCACAGCCCTCCAAACGGGGAGTAATAAACGGATACGGGCGGCCGCCCGGGCGGCGCTGGGGAAAATAGCACAGGTTAATCAGAACACCGCGTCAATTGTGGCTGAGCAATTGGACAGCCTGGACCCTAAACTGAGAGTAGGCGCCTTAAAAACCATGAACTTAATGGGCGAAGCGGCAGCCGGTGAAGCTCCAGCCGTGGCAAAGCGTTTAAACGACCCGAGCACCGGAGTAAGGATTGAGGCGATGCTTACCCTCGGACAACTCGGCGAATCAGGAAATGAATACGCTCCTCAGATTGCCGAAAAGCTCAAAGACCCAAACGGTATGGCCGCTTACAAAGCTCTTATAGTTCTGAGCGCTATCGACATACCATTAGAAGATTACGCTGACACCTTTACAGAACTTCTAAAGAGCCAAAACAGAGTGTTGAGGGCCCAGACTGCGACAGTTATAGGACACATAGGCGAAAAGGCTTCGCCTCAGTTCCCCAAGATTATAGAGCTCC
>QIHJ01000402.1 GCA_003229065.1 Candidatus Dadabacteria bacterium | reverse complement strand
AAGTGCTTAAAGGGGCGCTATAGTTTTAAAAGGGCCCGCTCGATTGCTATTTACGGAGGCCCGATACGGGAAATGCTGCACGCTTTTAAATACGAGGGGAAGTTAAAACTTGCTCAAGTTCTCGCGGGTACCATGACTCGGCATTTGCCCTACGATATGGCAAATGTAGATGTTCTGGTTCCGGTTCCGCTCTATATAGGGAAGCTCAGACACAGAGAGTACAACCAGTCGGCAGTGCTTACCGCTAATTTAGCCAGACGGACCGGTGTGCCTGCTAATCTCAGGGGGCTCGCTAAAATACGCGATACATTGCCGCAGATTGAAATAAAGGACGAAGCACAAAGACGGAGAAACGTTAGGGGTGCTTTCCAGGTAAGGGATAGTAAAACATTTCAAGGATGCTCGGTGCTTCTTATCGACGATGTGTTCACAACGGGCAGCACGAGCGACGAGTGTGCAAAAACTCTTTTAAAGTCAGGCGCTTTATGCGTGGAAGTATTAACACTCGCACGGGCACGGGGTATCTAAGTATATTTGACTTTGAAATGGACGTGCTTTAGATTTATGGCTGGGATTAAGTAATTTACTTAAAATTATGTACGGAAGATTTGTCGGACTAGATATTGGTAAATCAGTTGTGCGCGCCTGCTTAATAAAAAGGGGCTTAAGAGAGGTGCAGCTTCTTCAAACACTGAGTGTTCCCGTAACTCAAGAGCAGCTGCAAAACCCAGAATACCTGACAGAGTTGTTTAAGGAGAATTCTCTTCCAAGGGGCGATGTAGCAGTTTCTATAAATGAGAATCCGACATCGATCAGGATTATAAAATTTCCCTTTTCAGACTCAAAGAAGATAGATCAGGTCTATGAATACGAGCTCGAGAGCATATCCACCTTTGATCCGACGGAGAAAATCCACAGCTACCACTTGGTAAAGAACGAGAGCGGTAGTGAAGCCATTGCATGTATATTCGAGAAAGATCAGGTGGAGACGCTGCTTGATTCCTTAAACCCCGCGGGCATTGATCCGAAGGTTATAACTTATTCACCGCTTGCTTTCGGGGCTTTAAACGACGAGCTTGAAGGTAATAGACCGCTCCTTTTAATAGATATTGGAGAAAACGAGCTTGGGTTTTCTCTCTTCGACAGCGAAGGGATTTTGCGTGTTAGGTCTTCCACTCAGCCGATTGATTTGTTTTTTCAGAACCTAAGAGACAAAGAAGGCATCTCGGAGCTTGATTATTCAGGCTCCTTGTTTGGTGAAGGCGGAGAGGTTAATAGAAAAGAGTGCACGGCACCGATTGTGAATGAGATAAAAAAGACAATCCAGTTTTTTGAACTTGAGGTAAAGGATAAGATCAGCACCATTCTTCTATCAGGTACGCTCTCGCTTATACCCGGAACACAGGAGCACTTGAGCTCTGAGCTTAATAGAGAGATAAAAAAGCTCTATATTCCCGAGCTCGGTGTCGATAAATCACCCCTGTTTGGTAAGTCCTATGCCCTTTCTCTTTACGGAAGCGCCCTTAAGAGCGGTTACCTGAACTTCCGAAAGGACGAGTTTAAGTACGTGGGGATGGACAGGGAGCTGAGAAAAGTATTTATGGCTCCGGCGGTGCTGGCAGCGATTTTAATTCTTGTACTTATATACGGGTCCGTATCGAACTATTATGATCTTAAGAAAGAGGTTGAGGAGCGTGAGGCCCGGATAGCCGAAGTTGTAAGAAGTACTTTTCCGGATGTGAGAGCAATCCCGAGACCGGTGCAATTTATGGAAAGCGAGGTAGAGAAGGTACGGGAGAAGCTGAATCTTATTCAAGGGGTAGAGGGCGGGCCGACTCCGCTAGATGTATTGAGGGATATATCCGCAAGCCTACCGCCGAGCTTGAAGCTTACTGTAATCGAGATAAGGTACGAGGGCGCAAACAGAGTGAAAATACAGGGAGTGTGCGATTCATACCAGGAGGTTACGGAGATAGAGGAAGCGCTCTCAAAGTCTGAGATGTTCGAGAGCGTAAACCGCGACCAGACGGGTAGCGCTGTTGAAGGAAAAACAAAATTCGAGATATCGGTATATTTAAAATCAAACGCATAATATGGATCTTCAAAACATAATAGAGAGAATTAAGAGCTTAATCGCGCTTGGGCGCGAGAAAATACAGACAGTCTCCTCCACCCAAAGGGACAGAAGGGCTATTTTGCTACTGGGTGTGGTTGTATGCGTATTAATCCTTTATTTTGTGATCCAGTTTTTCTCATTGGGCACGGAGCGCCTGGAAAAGAGGGCAAGAGCGCTTGAGTCTGAGCTCAGGAAAGTCCAGACCCTGAGCGCTGAGTTTGAGCAATCTAAAAAAACAATGTCCGAGCTTGCCGGGAAGATTAAGAAAGAAGACGAGGATCTGATATCGCTATTGGAAAAGATACTCTTAGCTGAGAATCTCCAGAGACAGAACTTCTCGATCCGTGACGTCAATACAAGAGGTTCTGATGATGAGGAATTGTTTGAGGAAAAGAGCGTGGATGTAGAGCTCAAAAGAATTTCAATGGACGATTTAGTGGATATACTATATAAAATACAAACAAAGCAGTCGTTTCTAAAGGTATCAAATCTGAGCATCACATCGAAATTAAAACAAGCTGATTCCGTAAATGTAAAGCTAAGGGTATCCACATTCGAGTTCAAGCAGGTGATATGAGATGCAAGCAGGTGATATGAGATGAAGGAAAGACTGAGGAATTCAAAGTACGCTAAGCCCTTTTTCTATATAATGTTCTTTCTTGTTATGTTTGTCGTATTTCTTTATTCCTCTTTTCCCACAGAGGGGATTAAGCAGCAGGTAATTTCACAGATAACGGACAACACCCCTTTTCAAGCCGAGATCGGGAGCGCAAGTATAACACCCCCGTTTAGTCTTAAAATAAAAGACCTGACGCTTTATCGCTCTAAGGACAATGTGCTTAAGATAGAGAGCTTAACGGTAAGTCCTTCAGTGTTTTCATTGTTTTCCTCAAATAACATTTTTCCTTTTAAAGCCAAGCTCAACGGCGGGGAAATAAAAGGCACCCTGAGCGTAAATAAATCGGGCAGCGGTCTTGATGAAATAAAAGCTTCGGTTAAGCATGTGAATATAGATAACATCCCGGCATTTATGACAGGCTCTGAAGAAGCGCCCGTACTAAAAGGTGCTCTGGACGGGAACCTGGAAATAGATTTTGCGCCAAAAGCCCTGGGGGAGTTCCATTTCACCGTGGACGGACTTGAGGTGGATAACCTTATGGTAAAGGGTATCAAACTTCCCGCGCTCAGGGGGCTTGAGTCTGTTTTCAGCGGCAACATTGAGGGGCGTATAACAAATGTAGAGGAGCTGAACTTAAAAGGCGACGGTATTGATCTGCAGATTTCGGGCACGGCGCCTCTTATATGGGAGCTCACAAAGGGCGGGGTTATTGATCTCGGGTATCGTCTGGAAATAACTGGAGGGGAGTACGCTAAGTATAAAGGTATGCTAACGCCCTATCTTGCTCAGCAGAGAGACGGGAGTCTGGGTGGAAAGATCATAGGCACCGTAAGTAACCCCAAGTTTGAAAAAGGCTCAGTAAAAAGATTCTAGAACATCTTTCGACACCAAGATTTCAAAACATATAATCTTGTTTCAAAAATTATTCCGATGAATGAGAAAGAGCTTGAAAATTTACTCAAAGACGAAGGTTTTTCAGGTATATTTGCTCACACTGACCGCCCGGACGCTTATTACCCTGACCATACCCACAGCGGTGTTACGGCTCACATTGTGCTCGAGGGCGAGATAACCATGAGGGGAGAGGGCGTGACGAAAACTTACAAGGCCGGAGAAAGGTTCGACGTTCCCGCGGGCTCAGTACATTCGGCCAGAATCGGTCCTTCGGGCTGCCGGTACATGATAGGGGGAAAATAATAATTAGTCTTAGACCTCATATAGTCCGTAAACCGCTTATAGCTCTATAATCACCTGATCACTCCAACTTCACTAACGTCTTGTTACTTTTCACCGTCAGTATGAAAATTCGTATTTATTGATAACCACTCTTTGTGATATTCTTCAGATTAGGAGGTATTTGTCATGCGCATGCCAATCTTCTCTTTTGTGTCAGCAGTTATCGTATTTCTTTTTATAGTAACGTTTTCCGTACAAGCGGAGAAAACATCCGGAGGCTCCGAAACAAAGATGGTAATAAAGAGCATTGTGTTCGACCAGAACACTCAGGCTCCCGTGGTTCTTCTTGCGGATGAGAAAGATAATGTGGTGCTTCCGATATGGATCGGGCTCTGTGAAGCGCGCTCGATCGGGATAGGGATTTCTGACGCCGTGGCGCCGAGGCCCATGACGTATGATTTGATAGCCGCTATCATAAGGACTCTTAACGCGAAGGTTGAGAGGATAGTAATAGTGGATGTACGCGATCAGGTTTATTATGCCCAGGTCGAAATATCGGTCGATGGAAAAGTTTCCAAAATAGATGCCCGCCCGAGCGACGCGATTGCCCTGGCGTCCAGGATGAGCTCTCCTATATATGTAAAAAAATCGGTATTAGATAAAGCTGCATTGCCTGACCCTCGGAAGGAGGAAAGGGGTATCTAACGTATATTTAGCGATACAGCGATTTTCTATTGTAGATAATTATTAATGAGCCGGCAAACTGCCCCACAGTGCTTATTTGACATCTATTTCCCTGCTCGCTATCATTTCTGCCAAGACCTAATTAATACCGGTAAATTATGGGCTCCTCGCAAAATCTTACTAAGCTTAGAAAAGATATTGACGATATTGATAAAAAGCTGCTCGAGCTATTAAATGAGCGCGGAAACGTGGCTTTAAAAATAAGCGAGCTTAAGCGCGAGAACTCTTACAGCGTCTATGACCCTGTAAGGGAGAAGGAGATAGAGAAAAAGCTCGCCCGCTTAAATAACGGCCCCCTCGCTCAGGAATCCGTACTCAGCGTATACCGTGAAATTATCTCAGCCTGCCGTAAGCTTCAGGAGCCACTTAGGGTAGCTTACCTCGGCCCCCGCGGGAGCTTCTCTCATCAGGTTTCTTTCAGAGAGTTCGGGGGCTCAAACGAGCTCATTCCGCTTAGGACTTTTGATGAGGTATTTCAGGAAGTTGAGACTGGGAGAGCAGATTTTGCCGTGATACCGATTGAAAACTCGGTAGAGGGCTCGGTAGGGGCGGTGCTCGATTTACTCTCACACTCAAACCTTGTGATTACAAACGAGATATTTGAGAAGATACATCATTTCCTTCTCTCTAAATCGAAGTCACTTAAGGATATAGGGGTAGTTGCGTCTCATCCCCAAGCCCTTGCTCAGTGTAAGGGGTGGTTAAGCAAGAGTCTTACTCGAGCCGAGGTAACGGAGGTTGCAAGCACTGCCGAGGCCGCAAGGCTCGCATCGCGCAAAAAAGGGTATGCAGCGGTGGCCGGTGAGTATGCGGGAGAAATATATAATCTCAACGTGCTTAAAAAAAATATAGAGGACAGCGCCCAGAATACGACGAGGTTTTTCGTTATCGGCCATACCTCTGCCCCTCCATCAGGAAACGACAGGACGTCTATAGTGTTTTCACTCAAGGATAAGCCGGGCGCTCTTCAGAGATCCTTATTTCAGCCCTTTGCCGATCTATCGGTAAATCTTACAAAGATCGAATCCAGGCCCTCAAAGGAGAGGCCGTGGGAATACCTGTTCTTCGTGGATTTCGAGGGCCATGCTGAGGATGAGAAGATTAAGAAATTGTTGTCTAAAGTCAGGAAAAGCTCGGTTTATCTGAAAATACTCGGCTCATATCCTGCCGGCAATCAATAATTTCATAAATTATAATAACGAATATAGTGATTGATTGATGAGGTTTGCAGTTAGTCTGAGCTCAGGTCTACTGAGGCAGAGTAATTGTAAAACTGCTTCCCTTGCCCTCCTCGCTTTCTACTTCCACTGTACCGCCGTGAAGTATCACAATATGTTTTACAATACTTAGACCGAGCCCCGTGCCCCCAATCTTTCTGGATCTGGTTTTATCCACACGGTAGAACCGCTCGAAAATCCTGGGTAAATGCTCTTTAGGGATCCCTATACCCGTATCGAATACCCTTATGTTCAGCTCCCCCTCAGGGTTACTTAGCTCTATCCCTATTGTGCCCGCATCAGGGGTATACTTAACTGCATTATCTATTAGGTTTAAGAACATCTGCTCCAGTAAAAATCTGTTGCCTTTTATATTATGATGGTCAGCCCTATTATTAAAGGATACCGTGAGCCCTTTCTCTGAGGCTTTACTCTTTATAGCTTCAAGAGATGATGTAATAATTTCCTCAACGTCAATCCATTCAAAATCACTGTCAGGCGAAGAGCCTGATAGATAGTCCCTGCTTTCTACTTCGGATAGCACCAGGAGGTCTGAAACTATATTAATTAGCCTGTCTGTGTGTCTTTTAATGATGCCTATAAAGTGTCTGAGCTCCTCTGTGTTTTCATACGCCCCATCTTCGAGCGTTTCGCTATAGCCTTTAATCGCTGTCAGCGGAGTCCTGAGCTCGTGTGAGACGTTTGCTATAAAATCTGCTTTTATCTTTTCAAGCCTCTTAAAGTCCGTTATGTCGAACATAACGACAATTACCTCTTTATCCGGTGATTCAAGCGGTATGACATTGAGGAGGTAGTAGCGCTCCTCGGGATAAAGATAGAATATCTCTTTAGTGTCGGGCCTGCGCTCTGAGAGCACGTTCTCGATAACCTCCGTAACCTCTCTGTTCCTTAATATTTCCCAGTACGGTTTCTTCTCGGGATCGTCTTTGATGTTGAACATATCCAAGAGCGCGTTGTTAGTGATAATTGCTTTTCCATCCTGAGAGAGCACCAAAACGGCTTCGCTCATTGCGCTTAATACTGCTTCGAGCTGATTTTTTTCACTGGAAAGTTGTTTAAAAAGCTCGTTTAATCTTCGTGCCATTCGGTTAAGCGCGATCGAAATTTTAGGTATCTCACCCTTTTGCTCGGATATCGGGATATCTACACTCAGATTACCGTGTGCCAGCTCCTCTGAGATATTGATTATGGATTTAAGGGATTTGGTTAGCGATTTGGACAACAAAAATAAAAGAGCTGCCGCTATAATAGCGATTATCAGGGATACATAAATAATTCTCTTTTCTATCGGCAATATGGTCTGCTGCAGGATACTCAGCGGTAAAGATGTTCTTACTATATAGTCGACATTATCGCCCCGGTCTAAAACAGGTACGGCTATATAGAATAGCTCTTGCTGTAGCGTGTTGCTGTAGCGTATGCTCTCTCCCGTGCGACCGTTTATTGCCTCTTTGATCTCAGGTCTTTCCGAGTGGTTTTCCATTTCTCTGGGATCTTTATCGGAGTCCCCGAGAATCACCCCGTATTTGTCTATTACTGTAATCCTGATACCGCTTTTTTCACCGAGCCTGGCTACTAAGTCCTGTACCTGCCCTGTGTCCTTCGCTGTCAGGGAAGGCCCCAGCACTGTGCTTACCAAGTTTGCCGAGCGGACTAAATTCTGTACGGTGAGCGAACGGTCATATTTGCTGAGCTGCCCGATTACAAAAATAGTGAATAAAAAAAGGGCCAGGATTACGATTATGATGGAGGGAATGAGCTGTTTCCGGAATATACTCAATAGATCTCTACTCTTCTAATTTATAACCTATACTCCTTACAGTTTTAATCAAAATGCCTGCAATGCCAAGTTTTTCCCTTAGATTTTTTATGTGAACGTCTATAGTTCTGTCGTAAACAAGCTTATCGTCTCCCCAAAGCCTCTTCCTTTTAAGGAGCTGATCCCGGGTGAATACCCTGCCTTTTCCCTCAGCCAGGACTTCGAGGATTTTAAACTCAGTTGTGGTAAGAATAATTTTCTTCTCCTCAACCTTAACCTCGTATTTTTCAAGGTTAATCGAAAGCAGGCCCGCCTTTAGTATATTATCCTTGACCTCCATTGCTCCAATCCGCCTGAGTACACTCTTACATCTAGCCACGAATTCGCGCGGGCTGAAGGGTTTTACTATGTAGTCGTCCGCGCCCAGCTCAAGCCCCACCACAACGTCGGCCTCTGAAGCTTTCGCTGTCAGCATGATGATAGGCACCGATGCAGTAGCGCTCTTTTGTTTCAGTATTCTGCATATCTCAAGCCCGTCTATTCCGGGAAGCATTATATCGAGTACTGCAAGGTCGGGTACTACGGCTGCGACGTAGGAGAGAAAATCCCTCCCGTTATGAAATTTTTTTACCTTAAACCCCTCTCTTTTCAGATGGTGGCTTACAAGCTCCACTATATCTTCTTCGTCGTCCACAATGGTGATAAGTTTTTCGCTCATATAATTGTCCTAAACCTCGTTTATCAAAAGCAATTTCATCTTATAGGTTATATAAAAGACCTATAGTTGCAATAATAGCGCGCCCCCTTTAACGCAATCTTAACAATTATTTCACATTAGCTTAACCCTACCCCTATATCTTCTAGGCCAAAATCTATTTGTACAAAGGAGGAAGTCGAGAGATGAAATTTCTGCTAAAGATGCTTATTTTAACCGTGCTCGTTGTGCCTTTTTGCGGTACGGATTCACAGGCCCAGTCGACGAAGCAGCAGATACAAGAGCTAAAGCAGCAGATAGAATCAATTCAACGCCAGAACCAGCAGCAAATACAACAGCTGCAGCAGCAGATAGAGCTAATGGAGAATCAGAGAGCCGCGGACAGCGAGAAAATGACGGAGATCGTGGAGAAAGACCAGGACGCCTGGTATAACAAGTTTAAGGCTGCCTATAATAAAGGTCTTACTTTTTCGTCTGAAGACGGCAATTATAAGATGAGGTTCAGGATCCGCGGACAGTTCCAAGCCTCGGTAAACGACACGGACGGAGAAAATACCGCGACTAATTTTAGTGTAGCCAGGCTCAGGATGAAATGGGACGGACACGCCTTCAGGCCCTGGTTCCTGTAAACCCTTCAATTGGGCGCAAGAAACTCTGTTAGCTTGAGAGACCTCTTTTTTACGGTTGCATACAATAAAAACATAATCCCGAGAGTCGGGCAGTTTAAGGTTCCCTTTAGCAGGGAAACTTTGAACTCCTCCTCAGCGCTTCAGCTGGTAACCAGATCGATCGCTGACGCACAGTTTACTTATGCCAGGGACCGCGGAGTGACATTAAACGGAGGACTTGGGGGAAATTATAATTTTTCCTATGCAGGCGGTGTGTTTAACGGGGACGGTCGAAACGGGAGAAGTACGGACTCTAATCTATTATACGCGGGCAGGGTTCAGTTAGGTTTGGGAGGAGAGGATTTCAAATTCAGTCCCGGTTCAACATTCCCTACGGCTAAAGCCTATAAAATCGTACCGAACTTCGCCAAAAAGCCCACTTTTGTCATCGGCCTGGCCGCAGCCGGGATACCGGGGTTAAATATAGAGAGAAAGTCACCTAATCTTCTTTTAACGGACAGATTTGAAGAGTTAGGAATAACACAAGCGAATTTAACGTCCATAACAGGAGATATAAATTTCAAAATGCCCGTCTTTAATGTTCAGGGAT
>QIHJ01000261.1 GCA_003229065.1 Candidatus Dadabacteria bacterium | reverse complement strand
CAGTCTCAAGCCCGACGATGCCAAATGGGGCCAGATTAAACTCAACCTTTTTTTCGTCTTCGCTGTGAGGCGCATGGTCTGTAGCAATGGCATCTATGGTGCCGTCTTTAAGCCCCTGTATACAAGCCTTTCGATCGGCCTCGCCTCTTAAAGGAGGGTTCATTTTAGCATTGGTATCGTAGCTGTCAACCGCCTTATCCGTAAGGGTAAAGTGGTGGGGAGTGACTTCGGCTGTTACGCGGACGCCTCTTCTTTTCGCTGCCCTTATGAGCCTTACTGAGGCCCCTGAGGAAACATGGCAGATATGGAGATGAGCGCCAGTGAGCTCGGCTACGTTTATATCGCGGGACACCATAACGTCTTCAGATGCGCATGGTATGCCTTCGAGCCCTAAGAGTGTCGAAACCTCCCCTTCGTTCATCACGCCGTTTCCGGATAGATTCTTGTCCTCGGCATGTGAAATAACAGGTATACCGAAAGCCTTTACATATTCCATGGCGTGCCGCATAACTTTGGAATTCATTACGGGCATACCGTCATCCGATACCCCCACGCACCCAGCCTCATACATCTCTCCGATCTGCGCCAGGCTTTCACCCTTCTCTCCCTTGGTTATGGCCCCTATCGGGAATACGTTCACTTTGCCCTCTGTGCGGGCTTTTAGCAGTATGTACTCGGTTACAGAGGCGTTATCGTTTACAGGATTGGTATTGGGCATACATACTATCGTTGTGAAGCCGCCCGCCGCCGCCGATTCACATCCTGATCTAATAGTCTCCTTATGCTCGAAGCCGGGCTCCCTGAGATGAACATGGATGTCTACAAACCCGGGCGAAACTATTTTCCCTCGGGCGTCTATTACTTGAGTGTTCGGATCTTTTTCATATTTAGAGGCAGACCTGGGAAAAGACTTGATGATTCCATCCTCCATCAGGACGTTCGTTACTTTGTCTATACCCTCCGAGGGATCGATAACCCGTCCGCCCTTAATTAAGATGCTCACGAATTTCCTCCTCCGGATGCCACAAGGTAAAACATGGCCATTCTGACCGCGATCCCGTTAGATACCTGCTCAAGTATCACGGAGCCCGCGTCGTCCGCTATATCGGATGAAAGCTCTATGCCTCTGTTGATAGGCCCAGGGTGCATTACGATTACGTCTTTTGCAGCAAACTTTAATTTTTCTCTTTTTAGTCCATAAAATCTAGCATATTCCCTGAGCGAGGGAAAGAACTCGGAATCCTGCCTCTCCATCTGTATCCTGAGCATTATTACAACGTCGACCCCCTTTACCGCATCCTCCAGGTTATAGTAAGTCTTGACATTAATATTCTCAATATATGGAGGGATAAGAGTCGGAGGGCCCGCCACTCTTACTTCGGCGCCGAGCTTAAGGAGCCCCCAGATATTGGATCGCGCCACACGGCTATGAAGTATATCTCCTACTATAAGAACCTTGAGCCCCTCTATACTCCCCTTAATCTCCCTTATGGTAAATAGATCGAGCAGAGCCTGGCTCGGGTGCTCGTGTGAGCCGTCGCCTGCGTTAATGATAGAGGAGTCGAGCTCTTTGGCCAGAAGCCATGGAGCGCCCGACATGGGGTGTCTTATTACTATTACGCTTGCACCCATTGCTTCAAGGCTTCTGGCTGTATCAAGGAGTGTCTCCCCCTTGGAAACGCTGCTGTGGGATAGGGTGAAATTGAGCACGTCTGCGCTCAAGCGCTTCTCGGCAATCTCAAACGACGAGCGTGTCCTGGTACTCGGCTCGTAAAACAAATTGCAAACGGTAACACCCCTTAGCGCGGGAACTTTCTTTACATCCCTCTCAGACACCTCTTTCATGGACTCAGCCGTATCGAGAATAAGTGTTATCTCCTCAGCCGACAGCTCCTCAAGTCCCAGGATGTGCCTGCGGTTAAAATCCATAGTTAACCCCGTAACACCTTAACTTCGTCATTGCCGTCATTTTCCTTAAGATGTACTCTAACCTTTTCTTTGCTCAGGGTGTCTATCGTGCACCCGGCATAATCAGGCTGTATCGGGAGCTCTCTATGTCCCCGGTCAACCAAAACCGCAAGCTGTATGGAAGATGGTCTTCCGAAGTCCATTATTTCCTCAAGCGCGGCCCTCGTAGTACGGCCCGTATATATTACATCGTCAACCAGTATAACCACCTTATCTTCTACAGAAAATTTTATCTCAGTCTTTTTTACCTTGGGCCATTCGGTCTTTCGTCTGAGGTCGTCCCTGTATAGCGTTATATCGAGCATACCCAAAAGAGGCTCGATCCCTTCAAGCTTCTTAATTATCTTTAATATCCTCTCTGCCAGGTGTACTCCTCTTGTTCTCACACCGATTATAACCAATTCGGAGGCGCCTTCATTCCTTTCCAGAATTTCGTTCACGATACGCAACACCGTACGCTTTATGGCGTTCTTATCCATAACTACTCTGTCCCTTGTCTTATTCATAGTCTATCTGTAAACGCTCCTCAGCACTCCCTCGCACTCGTATTCGAACTCAAAGTCCTTTACGTAATAATCCTCAAAGTTTGCCCTATCGTGATAATATATCGATATGAAAACCGCTTCTTTACCTGTTGTAATGCTGAACTGTCTCTTATCGGCCGGAATACCCATGTCTTCTAGAGCCTCGGAAATGCTTGTGGTCACATAACCGCGTCCGTACTTATGGTATATATCGGCATTCTCCTGACAGACTGCTCTTATGCCCAACACACCTTTATAGTATATGGGAACGACTTTAAAGCCTACGTAAGAAATTAGTACAAGGACCAGTAACCAGAATATAGTAGACCAGCTATTCATAAAGCTGCCCCTCCTGTTGCAATCACCGGTGATTTAGTCAATACCCGAAAGAATCCTTCCCCACCTAACTTTATCTTTTAGATCCGGGTTATCAAAATCCCAGGACCAGTGAATCACAAAAGCCTTTCCTGCAATATTCTCTATCGGAACAAACCCCCAGTACCTTGAGTCCTGACTGTTATCTCTGTTGTCGCCCATAACGAATACTTTTCCTTGGGGCACCTTCGTCACCGGCATATAATGTCCGGTATTCGTGTTTTCCTTACCTTTCCGGAAAATCACCTTGTGGTCATCCCCGTAAAGGTCTTCATCATATTCGTCAAACGCCTCGCCGTTTCGCTTGTCGAGATAGGTGCCTATAAACTGCATAGGTACTTTCTGACCGTTTATAAGAAGGGAGCGACCTTCAATATCTATTCTGTCTCCGGAAAGCCCGACTACACGTTTAATATAATATACACCTTTTTTTGAAGGGTCTCTTTCAGAATTGGGGTAAGTGAAGACTATTACATCCCCGCGCTCTATGTCTTTTATCGGGAACACCACTTTATCACTAAAGGGTATTTTCGTCCCGTATATAAATTTATTCACAAGCAGGTGATCACCCACCAAGAGCGTAGGTATCATCGAGCCTGAAGGGATCTTGAAGGGCTGGAAGATAAAGGTTCTTATAAGAAGAGCCAGAACGACTGCAAAGACGAGCGCTTCTATATTCTGACGTAGCTTTGATTTGGCATACTTGGAGAGGTAGTCGTGTGAAGCGCCTTCAAGCGCGTCAGCCTCAATTAAGATGTCTTTCGTATCACCCTCCGCAAGCGCCGCCTCAAGACTGCCTATCCTCTGTTTAATAAGCGCTGCCGAGCCCGGGTTTATTTTAGAGATATTTTTATCTAGAACGGATTTCGTCTGCGATAGTATCTGCCCGGCATTCTTTCTGACTTTAGCTTCTTTGGACCAAAAATTGAGCATAATTGAGGTTTGAGTATATATGGCGAATTAATCTGTTTCAATACGAAGCCGCTTCAAACAATAAAAACGGCTCGGCAGCGCAATAATAATGAAACTTGTTAAATATCATTCTATTCATCTTGCAACTGCTATTGGATTTGAAAGTTAATTGGTTGAACGCTATGTCCTTTCCCTTTCATTAGAGCGCACTACGGATTTTACGCCCTTTACCTTCTTAATAGATTTCATGACATTTTCAAGCTGCGAGAGGTTTGAGATAATAACATCAAAATTACCCATAGCGCTTTCCACATCGTCGGCATGCATTTCCGCTTTGGCAATATTAACGTCACAGGCTGAGATAGAGCTTGAGATATCGGAAAGCACACCAGGGCGGTCTGAGCACATAACCATTAATCTCACAGGTCTGAGCCCCTCGAAATTCTTGTCCCATTCGACATCAATCCTCCTTGCGCGATCGACCTCGTGCAGTGTAGGACAATCGTCTTTATGTATAGTGATACCTTTTCCTCGTGTTATATAGCCCAATATGTCCTCTCCCGGAAGAGGAGAGCAGCAGTTGGCAAACCTTATCATCACGTCCTCATATCCCCTTACGAGTATCCCCCCTTCAGAGGATCGTGTAATGGTTTTGATTATCTTTTCGATCCGTGACTCCTTTTCGGGAGGAGCGTCCATTTTATCACTCGGCAGGATACGTTTGAGCAAATCGTTCACCGACATCTTGCCGAACCCTACAGCAAGGTACAGCTCTTTTACGTCCTTAATCTTTAGCTCCGCAAGCGATTTTTGAAGCTCACCCTTTTTGAGGAGTTTATTGAAGTCAAGTCCGTGCTGTTTGAATTTTCTTTCGCAAATGGATTTACCCACAATCTCGGACTGTGTTCTCTCTTCGTTACGGAGCCAGTTTCGGATTTTTGTTTTAGCGTTTGAGGTAATTACGAATTTAAGCCAGTCGCGGCTTGGGTGTCTGTCTCTGGAAGTTACTATTTTTATAGTATCGCCTGTTTTTAACTGGTAGTTAAGAGGCACGAGCTTGCCGTTTACCATTGCCCCCGTGCATGTGTTTCCCACCTCTGTATGCACGGAATAAGCGAAGTCGATCGGAGTTGCCCCAGTAGGAAGCTCTCTCAGATCACCCTGGGGTGTAAATACGTATAAAACGTTTGTTATAAGCTCGCCCTTTATCGCCTCCATGTATTCTGTGGGGTCCTGGATGTCCTTCCACTCAAGCAGCTGGCGGAGTGTGGAATAAATTTCATAAGTGCCGCCCTCTTCGAGCTTACCCTCTTTGTATGTCCAATGAGATGCCACGCCGTACTCAGCGATTTCGTGCATAGCCCGCGTTCTTATCTGTATTTCCATCCTCTCGCCGAACGGGCCGATCACCGTTGTATGAAGTGACTGGTAACCGTTACCCTTTGGAAGAGCTATATAGTCCTTAAAACGCCCCGGCACAGGTTTCCATGACGAATGCACTGCCCCCAGAGCCTCATAGCATTCTTTAAGGGAGTTTGTAATGATCCTAAACGCTATAACGTCATATACGTTATCGAATTCGAGATTCTGGGACTGCATCTTACTATATATACCGTATATATGCTTGAATCTTCCTGTGACCTCAGAGCTTATATCAAATTCCATAAGCTTACTTTCTATAATTGTCCTTATATCATCAACATGCTTCTCCCACTCTGATTTCCTTTCAGTAATCAGTTTGGAAAGCCGCCCAAACTCCTCACGGTTTATAAAGCTGAAGGCTAAATCCTCAAGATCATTCGTCACCCAGTTTATTCCCAGACGGTGAGACAGGGGAGCATAGATCTCGATAGTTTCCTTAGCTATTCTCATCTGTCTTTCCTCTGAAAGATGCTCGAGAGTGCGCATATTGTGGAGCCTGTCTGCAAGCTTTATTAGAACGACCCTTATGTCCTTGGCAGTGGCCAGTATAAGCTTTCTGAAACTCTCGGCCTGACGCTCTTTTTTTGAAGAGTACGGGAGCTGACTTATCTTTGTAACACCGTCCACAAGGTAAGCGATCTCTTTCCCGAATAGAGACTCTATTTCGTCTGAGGTTGCGAGCGTATCCTCTACAGTGTCGTGCAAAAGCCCCGTGATTATGGAAGAGAGATCAAGCTTCATCTCGGAAATGATTCCGCTTACCTCAAGAGGGTGGCTGAGATAAGGCTCTCCGGAGCTTCGCTTTTGCCCGGCGTGGACTTTTGCTGAGTACACATATGCCTTCTTAATCAATTCAACGTCCCCGTCGTTAAGATAGAGGTACGAATTAACCCTGTCTATTATGTCGTTCAGCCTGATCATGTTTTACTCGCAAGCCCTCGTTTAAATTTAAGGGCCTCTTTGCTGCTCCTGTCTCTTTGACTCTATAATATCCTTAAGAGTGCATACGGCCTCATCTAAATCATCGTTATGTATAATATAATCATAGTGACCCATCTCTTCCATCTCTTTACGTGCAACTGATATACGTCTTTCTATTTCCGGGTCCCCTTCTGTTCCCCTTCGCATAAGCCTTGCCCGCAGCTCCTCAAAGCTTGAAGGCGTTACAAAACAGAATATGCCTCTTGAACATTTTTCTCTTATTTGTTTTGCTCCCTGCACGTCTATATCCAGGATGAGATCGACCCCGGTTTTATTGGCTGTTTCGAATTGATCAAGTGGCGTACCATATAAGTTGCCGTAAACATTCGCGTATTCGGCAAATTTGTTTTCCCTTACCATATCATTAAATTCAGACTCAGAGACGAATCTATAATCCTTACCGTCCACTTCTCCTTCACGGGGCTCTCTGGTGGTATAAGAGACTGAAAACCTGAGGTTGCCGAGCTCAGTCATCACTCTTGTGGTCAGAGATGTTTTTCCGCCCCCTGAGGGGCCTGAGATAATAAATATAATTCCCTCTCGTATCATATTAGCCTTTAATCCGGATACAAAACTTTCCTAAGTGTATAAGAATTCTAGGACATTTTTGAGAATTTTCAATTAATAAGGGAGGTTGGATTAATCACTCTTCCCTAATTTTCCGAGCTCTTCTACAATTTTTTTAACATCCTGCGAGCTTTCCTTATTTAGCACGAGCACTGCGTCTTTTGTATCCACAACTACCAGGTCCGAGACGCCGACGAGCGCAATAGTCCTGTCTTCACCAATGACCATACATGAAGAGGAGTTTATTGTAACAGCTTTAGCTCTTAATACATTTTCACTATTGCCGCCGCTTGTGTACTCATATAACGCTTTCCAGCTCCCGACATCGCTCCACGGAAAATATGTCGGTATAACTAAAGTGTTGCCCGAGCGCTCTAGTATTAGATTATCTATGGAACCGGGTTCTATACTTGAGTAAAATTCAGACACTGATTTAGCTTCTTCGGGTTTTCCTAAATCCGCTGAGACTTTACTAAAGCATCCGGACCAATCCGGAAGGAGGGTAGCAAATTCCCTCAATATGGATGAGGTCTTCCATATAAACATGCCACTGTTCCAATAGTAATCGCCCTCATTCAGAAATTGGATTGCCGTATCAAAATCAGGTTTTTCAGTAAATTTATCCACTTTGAGCGCTCTATAGCCGTTTTTCGACGTAATCTCCTCATCCCCCGCTTTTATATAACCGTACCCGGTCTCTGGAGAAGACGGTTTTACACCGAGAGTTATAAGCGGAGTCACGCCCCTTTCAAGCTTGTACCCGGAGGCTTCATATGCGAATTCCAGCACACTTCTGAATTCATCCTCATCCCCTATTGCATGGTCGGCAGGCAGTACAGCTGTCACCGAGTCGGTATCTATAGCGGCTATCCTGAGAGAGCCGTAGGCTATGCAGGGCGCTGTGTTCTTTCCCTCGGGCTCAAGGATAAGATTTTCCCGGGGAAGCTCGGGTATATGCTTAAGTGTCTCTTCCGCATATAGCTTTACGGTAACTATAAAAACCCTCTCTATAGGAATGAGCGGCAGTATCCTGTCGACTGTCTGGCGTATGAGAGATTTATCGCCCAGGAGTGAAAGAAACTGTTTTGGCTTATCTTTTGTGCTGAGAGGCCAGAACCTTTTCCCCTCACCACCTGCCATTATCAGAGCATAGAGCTTCATAAGTTAATAGTAATAGGACTTTAGAAATTTCTCAAATATATCTAAAAAAGCGCCTCAAGCTCGCCTAATCCGAGCCCTTCAAGGCTGTCTTTGATCAAGTGCGCCTGTGAGAGCTTATCTGCCGGGTACGAGTTTGTTATAGCCAAACATTTCATACCCGAAGAGAGAGCGGCCTCTATACCCGATACCGAATCCTCAATTACAAGACAGTTTCTCGCTAAAATTCCTGAGCCGGGAAAAGCCTGATTCATACGGGATAGGGCTTCTATAAATACATCAGGGGCGGGTTTTGATCTCTCCACTTCGTCTGCGCTTACTATTACTTTGAAATAGCTCTCTAATCCCGCATGTTCCAGAATTTGTCTGATCTCAACTCCGAGCGCTCCGGATCCAATTGCGAGCGGGTACTTATGACCCACAGACTTTATGAGCTCCCGGGCCCCGGGCAGAAGCTCGATATTGCCGCTTATTAGTTCGTCGTAATGAGCCGATTTAACTCTCATCATTTCATGTCTGAGCGGCTCATCATGCTTAAATTCTCTGTCTTGAAGCAGCTGCCTGAAAAAAGTCTTGTCGTCATAGGCAAGGTACTTCTCAAAATACTCCTCTTCTGTCATCTCCATATCATAATCACAGAGAGTGGCTTGGAATGCTTTTAAATGAATTGGCTCCGTATGGGCAATGATGCCGTCGAAGTCAAAGATAATTGCTTTTAACATAAATATGTTATTCCTCGTTATTCCTCCGGCGCCTTATTGTTCTTCCAGCACTTTGGATGAAGCCGGACAATTTAAACTATGTGGGCGGTTTTAACATAACATAACACAAAGAGCTCCCGCAGATAAAGTAATTCCCCGAGACTTGCCGATCCCGTCATAACCGGCTTTTAATTATTAATATGGATTGACTAAACCCAGTTCATTTCATATCTTCTAAATTATACGGTTCCGGTATGTCGTAACCGAGCATTTATTTTTATTTCGGCAATTTCCGAAATTGGTGCATCTTTTGAACAAAACACTCATCTAAATTATTGAGGATGGGCTTAAATATGGATTCGACCAAATGCGCAAAGGTTCTAAGAGCCATAGGAGACGATACCCGTCTTAAGATACTAGATTTTCTATTTGGCGGAGAGTTTTCTGTCTCGGATATATCCGAGGGGGTTGGTGTAGACTACTCGCAGGTATCCCATCATCTGAGCGTACTTCGAAACGCAGGACTTGTATCGGGCAGTAAAGACGGCAAATTTGTCATGTATAAATTGCACCCGATCTTTTACAACGGAAAGTCTGACAATAAAAATGTGCTCGACTTTGATTGCTGCAGTATAGAGTTTAACAATAAGGAATTTATCAAAGGTAAAAGCGGCTAGTTTTACATATCATTCCGATATTTATACCAACATCGGAACGATCGGTTTGAATTCTATTATTTAAGGTAGCATGAATTGGCATGACCACGAATTGGCATGACATGGAAATGAGCAATTTAGCACTCACTGGCTTGGAATAACAATCATATGAGGTAATCACGAACAGGAGGCAGTAATTAAATGCAGAAGAACGAGAGTACAAGGGAATTTGTAAAGGAATATTACGGCAAGGCCGCAGAAGAGCCACGGGACAACCTCTGCTGCCCGGCGAGCTACCCTGAGGAGGATACGAGTCATATACCAAGTGAGGTTATAGAGCGCTTTTACGGATGCGGAAGCCCGATGAGCATAGCCGGGATAAAACAGGGAGAGACTGTATTAGACCTGGGATCAGGCGCCGGGATTGACTGCTTCATAGCGGCAAAGAAAACAGGCCCTGAGGGCGCAATAATAGGTGTAGACATGACCGATGAAATGCTCAAAGTCGCCAACGCTTCAAAGACTGAAGTCACCCGGAACCTGGGATATAGTAACGTAGAATTCAGAAAAGGTTATTTAGAAGAAATTCCTGTCGATAATAAGTCCGTTGACCTCATTACCTCA
>QIHJ01000064.1 GCA_003229065.1 Candidatus Dadabacteria bacterium | reverse complement strand
CGGCTTACCCCCTGCTGATTGAGTATGTACACCGCGTGCGACTCGTCCACCCTGAACATTGCGACCAGTATGCTGCTGCCGTTTATCTGTGTCTTTTCGGCAGATTCGGCGTGTATTGCGGCCAGCCTCAGGACAAACTGGCTCCCTGCCGAATACTCGGGCTCGCTCAGATACTCGGACTCGATCGGAGGCATATTCTCGTTCATAAAGTTATCTAAAGAGTCTCTTAGGTTATCCAGGTCCACACCGCACCCTATAAGGACAGGGGATGCGTCCGGATCATAGGTAAGCTCAAGCAGTATGTGCTCTAGCGTAATATACTCGTGCTTTCTGGCCTTTGCCTGGTCAAACGCCCGTCTAAGTGTATCTTCAAGCTCTTTTGAAAGTATCATTATTCCTCACCGCCGCTCTGTACTTCTATTACGCATTGTAACGGATGCTCGTACTGTTTTGCGATTTTGTCGACCTGTTCTATTTTTGTTGTAGCTTCATCATAAGTATACACGCCTATGCTGCTTTTCCCCGTCGTATGAGCTTCAACCATAATTCTGGTCGATTCATCCTGAGTTTTATAGAATACTCTTGTCAGAATCCATACCACGAAGTCCCTCGGCGTATAGTCGTCGTTCAGAAGAACTACCCTGTACATATCGGGCTTCTTTAACTTAAGCCTTTCTTCGGTGAGTAGGCTTCCTTCCAGGTCTTCGGGTCTAATTTTTCCGTCTTCCATTCTCTATTACTTTCCGTATAGATATTTGAGCGGTGACTGTCTGTTATACTGTCTTATTAGGTTATCCGTATACTCGATTTCTCCTTTCAGGTAATTCTTGATCGCTACGCGCGCGCCGCTGTGAAATATATAGTGCGAGCTGTACGTGGGCACCGCTCCGAAACCCCTCAAAAATTTATGCTCTCCCTGTGCCCCCGCTTCAAAAACCTGTACCCCCCTCTCTATAGAATAATCTATTAATTTGTAGAAACAACATTCAAAATGGAGATTTTTGTAATTACAAACCGCTCCCCAATACCGCCCGAAAAGACTCTCATTCTTTACTATATTGAACGTTCCGCCCGCCCAGATATCCCCGTCCTTTGCCATAACAAGGACAATTCGGTGTCTGAAATTCTCGTACATCAAATCAAAGAAATTTCTATTCAAATATGCGCTTCCCCACTTTTTTGAGTGCGTGTCCGTATAGAACCCCCAAATCGCGTCCATATGCTCATTTTCGATATCGTTCCCTTCAACAATCTTTATTTGAAGCCCCGCATCCTCTAAGAACTTTCTTTCTTTCCTTATCTGTTTCTTCCTGCCCGAGCGCATATCCGAGAGAAAATCCTCAAAAGTCTTATACCCCTTGTTTTTCCAGTGGTACTGGTGAGTTTTTCTGGTCATAAATCCCATTGTTTCCAGGAATTCTTTTTCGTTATCGGTTAGGAACAAAAAGTGTATAGAGGAGCAGTTTTCCTCAATTGAAAGGTCAATTAGGCGTTTTACAAGAGATTCTGCGCAGTCCTCGAACGAGTACTCCGGGTGGACGAGTATACGGACCCCAGTAGCCGGGGTAAAGGGAATTGCCACAACCATTTTCGGATAGTAGCTCAACCCCGAGCTCTCGAAGGCGCGTGCCCATTCCCAGTCGAAGATATACTCACCGTAAGAGTCGAGTCTTATGTACGCAGTGAGTGCGCCTACGATCTTGCCCCTTTCTTCAAGTACGATGTAGCGCGGGTCCCATGTAGTTCTCTCGCCCACGCAGCCCGATTTTTCGAGCGCCTCTAAAAACTCATATTCGAGGAAAGGGTTTTGGGGGTCTACAATAGCGTTATATTGCTCTTTGTCTATACCCGAGATTGAATTATGCACTCTAAGCTGAAACCCTTTTTTCATTTTTAACCCGGTTATTGAGTGAATCATGGTGGCATTTAAGCGCTACTTCAATTAGTATAGCACTTATGCCGGAGGGTAAGTAAAAATCCGGGCAAATTGCGCTAAGTGGAGATCGGATTAATGTTTTTCTCATAATAAATATGAACGATTTTTATTGCCATGAAGATAGGGTAAATTTCAGAGTAGAGTTTTTACTATTCAGGCTAGAGGGGTAATTGACGTAGGATGAATACGGCTTCGACAACTTTATACATATGTATCATACTGGCAGTACCGTTTTTTTATATCTCTTTCATAGCAGGAACGGGAGTTTCCGGGGCTCAAACCCAGAGCGAGAACGTACAAGTTAATGAAGCCGTATTTGACGTGTTATTCGAATCGGATAATAACGATATCAGCTCCGATACCAAAGAGGGCCTGAACCACCATGCAGAGACTCTTATAAATAATCCCGGAACCGTAGCGGTGCTTGAAGGATACTCCGACTCTACAGGCAGTGATGATTACAATTTAGAGCTTTCCGGGAAAAGAGCCGAGTCCGTAAAGGATTATCTAATCAGCCAGGGTGTTCCTTCAGAAAACATAAGCGTCCTTCCCAAGGGAGACACCGACCGCTTTTCGCCGGGAGAGACTCAGGAAGCGCTGGCCGGCAACAGGAGAGTGCGTGTTATATACGAGATGCCGATTGTCATCGCAAAAGAGACGGCGAGCAAGGATGGGACGCTTGAAGAAACAGGGGATATTGAAACATCCCCCGGGGAAACTCCTCAGGAAGATTTTTTAGAGACAGATGATATTGACTCAGAATTAGCCGTGGTTGAAGCTCTTAGGCCCGTAAATACTCCAAAACCCGTACCCCCCACGCCGCCGCCCTCTCTACTTGGATCAATAGGCGGCGAAATTAATAATACCGCGCCCGGCGAAATCGTTTTCGACCCGCCTGAAAAAATGCAGCTAGAAAGCCCCTACTTAGTCGAAGCTCTTGTGAGTGATTCATTTATCGAGGAGCTTACCAGAGCTCTAAAAAAGCAGCCTGAAGTACAGGACCTGAAACTGAGCCGGGACATTCTGGTTTTGTTGTCGGGCAAAGGTTTTGAAGTACAGCCAGTGGAGGATTCATTCAATTCCCGGGACCTCTTTCCGGATGACCACGGCGCCAGGTCTGAATCCGTATCACCGGCTGAGGATATAAAATGGCAGTGGTATGTGACACCTGTAAAAGCAGGGTACCAGCCCCTTCTTTTATCCGTAATAATTGATATTGAAGAGCCTCTGTACGATCAGATGAACACCGAATACGAAATGTATAGAAAGGTCGTAGATGTAAGGGAGGGTTTCCTGCGCTCCCTGGTCGGAAGCTACTGGCTTACCTCTTTTGTAGTATTGCTCGTTATTGCAGTGGTTAGCTGGGTTATATTGGGTAAATTTAATATGATTTAACATTCGTAGGATTGCTTTACATTGCCACAGTCGTATGGGGCGGATTTCACAATGGAATGGCTTCGAAAACTAAGAGGTAAGAGCGTTATGATTAAACAAATAGACCACGCCGCTATAGTCGTGAGCGATATGGACAGGGCATTTGAATTCTATTCAGGTGTTCTGGGACTGGACGTCATTCTCGACGGACGGAAGAGCGGAGAGCAGAAAAAATCTTTCCTCGGAGCGAAGAAACAGGTGATCTTAGCTTTAACAGAGGACAAGAATCGCACGAGCGCCGACACAGCATCTGTTGAGGGCGTAAACCATATTGCGTTTTTAGTCGGAGATTTGGAGAAATCAAGCCGGCTGTTAAAAGAAAGGGGCGTCAGTTTTATAGAGGAGAAAAAGGATAGTGACGGTAAAATCACGGCTTACCACTTTTTAGACCCCGACGGGCTCGAGCTTGAAATCTGCGCGGCTTCAGAAAATGAAGTGCCTCAATATTAGAGCTTACAGGTATAATCATAGATAGCTCTTATGTGGTTAAAATGAAAGACTTTAAAAATCCTGATTTATGTATATATTCTAGGTGTAGTAATAATTGAGATTTATTCATAAGATTTTAATAATATGCGGATAGGATAATGAGCATGATAGATACAGACAAATACAGCATTCCAGTCAGATACGGTACGGATATGCGCATCCTGATCGTAGGCGGCGGTATATCCGGACTAACGCTTGCGGGGTTGTTGCAGCAGAGAGGATTCAGACCTACGCTGGTAGAGCGTATACCGGAGTACGGCGAAGTGGGGTACGTAATAGTCCTCTGGCCCTCCGGAAGCCGCATTTTAAAGGGCTTAGGGGTATATGAAGATTTACTTGAAGCGGGTCTTCCATTTTCACAATATAACGTATGGAATGAGGGTGGGGAAATGCTCCGTTCCTATTCAGTGCTCCCTGTTACAGAGAAGTACGGCCCCATGATTAGCATTTACAGACCTGAGTTAATAAACGTTCTTAAAAAAGCGGTTAATCCCGACTACGTCCGTATGAATACGCATGTTGAAGAAATAGAGCAGACGAACGATGAGGTTTACGTTACCTTCAGTGACGGTACAGAGGGGACCTATGATCTTGTGATAGGATCAGATGGTGTTAATTCACAAACACGGCGCCAGGTATTCGGTGAAGTTCCACTGACTTTCAGCGGTATGAGGGGTTGGAGCTTTTGGGTTGACTCTGGTCTTTCAGAGTCCAATCAAATTGCGGAGTACTGGGGAACAGGCAAATTCCTAGGCATATGGCCCACTAAAGGGCGTCTTTCGGTATTCACTAGTGTCAGGAGTCAGGAAGGAATACCCGACCCTCTTGAGAGTAGGATAGAATCTATACGTGAGCACTTCAAAGGGTTTAACGGAGTTGTACCCGATATTTTGTCCAATCTGGGCGATCCCAGTCTGATATACCACAACGATTACTATGATCTCAAAATGGACAATTGGCATAAGGGAAGGGTCGTACTAATAGGCGATTCCGCCCATGCTATTCTTCCCACCGCGGGCGGGGGGGTGTCAATGGCTATGGAGGACGCGGCAGTTATGGCCGACGAGCTCTGCAGAGCCGATACAAAGTATATCAGCCATGCATTTGAGGCGTACATGTCCAGGAGACGTACCCGTGTAGAAAAGATACAAGACCAATCCCGCATGATGGGCAGGGTGGCGTATGCTAACAACAGGATTGCTTCTGCTCTCCGGAATCTCGCGCTCAGGTTGTATTCCAAAAAACTTCATTTCAACTATTGGGACAGTATGCTCAAAGAACCCATCTAACTCCTCTAAAACCCACATATTGCCATCACCGTTGAGCTTCATTCCCGGCGTGAAATTTTTCTTCATGATAGGGAATCATCAGTTATAATTTAATTCGTACTTTCTTTATAGATACATGGCGTACATGTAATTTTTATCAATAAACGATGGGAGCAGTCTTAAATTTATCCACTGTAAATTAACTGATAATATTGTTAGCCGGAGGTATTAAAGCCATGCCGAAATTGGCAAGAATATTTATATTAACTATGGTGTTATTTGTTGGATTATCAGGGGCTCGCGTAGAGGCTTTAGCCCAGGGCAGCGAGTTTCAATCCCTTTCGCCTCTTGTTAAACAACTGAGTCCTTCGGTTGTAAACATCAGTACGACGAGCGTAAGCAAAGGAAGAAGCTTCTCATTTCAATCCCCCTACGGCGGAGAGGGACAGGGAGACCCGTTTCAAGACTTTTTTAAGCGTTACTTCGGTGATTCTCCCGAGCAGGAATTCAGGAGAAAGGGGCTCGGTTCGGGTTTCATTTTCAGTGAAGACGGCTACATCATCACGAATAACCATGTAGTGGAAAGAGCAACCGACATAAAAGTGATAATGCAAAACGGGGACAGCTATCAGGCAGAGACTATAGGAACTGACCCCAAAACGGATTTGGCGCTTCTTAAAATAGAGTCCAAGACGAAACTGCCTGCAGTGAAATTCGGGAACTCTCAAGGGCTTGAGATAGGTGACTGGGTTTTAGCTATCGGGAACCCCTTTGGTCTCGGACACACGGTTACGGCTGGAATAATAAGCGCCAAGGGAAGATCACTCGGGCTTGGCTCATATGACGATTTCTTACAGACGGACGCCGCAATTAACCCCGGCAACAGCGGCGGGCCTCTTTTTAATTTCGATGGTGAAGTAATAGGTGTAAATACAGCTATCATAGCAGGCGGCCAGGGGATCGGGTTTGCCATACCTATCAATATGGCAAAGGATGTAGTTGCGCAGCTCCGTAACTCTGGCAAAGTAGTCCGGGGGTGGATCGGCGTTTACGTCCAGGAAGTTACACCTGAGATTTCTGAAGGGCTCAATTTAAACGGTGAAAAGGGGGCTCTGGTAGCTGACGTTAGCCAAGGAGGGCCTGCCGAGAAAGCAGGTCTCAAGCGAGGGGACGTAATAGTCGAGTTCAACGGGACCACGATAGAAGAAATGCCCGATCTGCCTAAAACGGTGGCTTCTTACGCACCCGGCACCAAAACCAAAGTAAAGATTATAAGAGGCGGAAAAGAGAAGACTCTGAAGATACAGCTTGGTGAGCTTCCGGACGAAGTCGCTCAGAGCTCAAGACGAATCCCGGGTAAGGCGGTCGAGCAGACTCTTGGTCTCGTCGTTCAGGAGATTACCCCTCTGGTTAAGAAACGCTTCGGAATAGAGCATTCCATGGGAGTCGTAATTACCGATGTGCAGAGCGGGAGCGCAGCGGCTGTAGCAGGGCTCAGGCCGGGCGACGTAATACTTGAGATAAACAAGGACCGGATCGCGAATCTTGATAATTACAGAAATACAATGGACGCCACAGAACCGGGACAAAACGTGCTCTTTTTAGTCCAGCGCGGATCCAACACCATCTACGTAGCAATCAAGACAGATGCCGAAGACTAAAAAAGCTGAAGAGCGTTTAGAGGAGTTGGGAATCGAGGTCCCTCCGCTCCAGGCACCTTTGGGTGCGTATGTGCCTGCAGTAATTTCAGGACACTTGATATATGTATCGGGCCAGCTCCCCTTGGTTAAAGGGGAGCTTACTATAAAAGGAAAAGTAGGCTCGGAGGTATCGTTAGAGCAGGGTATGGAAGCCGCCCGGAGGGCATCGATAAACGCCATTTCTGTACTCAAAAACGAGCTTGGTCAATTACGACGGGTGGAGAGGATAGTGAAAATCACGGGCTATATAGCAAGCGCGCCCGGGTTTAATCAACAGGCTAATGTGCTAAACGGGGCGTCTGAGCTCTTTTTTCAGGTATTCGGAGAGCCGGGCCGCCACAGTCGAGTTGCAGTAGGGGTTTTTGAGCTTCCCCTTGACTCACCTGTAGAAATAGAAGTTATAGCTCAGATATCGGGTTAAAGCGATACAATATCAGCATCGTCTCTTCATCTTAAATGAAACGGTCTCTCAAAATCTTTATTTATACCGATTTCCCCTCAAATTCACTTAATATCTCTGAAGTACGCGAATATCTTGCAAGATTCGGATTCCAAGCGGAAGACCGCGGTAATTCTATCGATTATCTCAAGTTTTCAGATGCTCGATTGTCCGAGATTGCTGAAAGACTATCGGGCGCAGTGGTAGACGATATATCATCCGATCTCGTAAAGCTGGCCACCCCGGACAGGGCCCGGTTCAATTCCAAAGTGAACAGACTCCGAAGCAGAGAGGATATGCGAGGGGTCCTTTATGACGGATATTGGTTTCAGAGAATCTTTTACGGAGGGTTGTCTGAGAGAATCCCGGAGGAGCTTGGAGAGGATTTCCTCCACATAGTTTTTACAGGCAGGCTCTTCGGGACTTTTGAGGACAGAAGGTATCACGCCCGTGTGGTGCTGACGGGGGTTCCCTCTTTAATATCCACCTCAGGGTTGGTCGAGGCTCCGGCTAAGCCCAAGGAATATTACTACATAAGGGGGGGGTTAATTCAAAGCGGTAAGGACTTGAGCGTGCTCGATGAAATGTACAGAGGAAGATATGTAGAATATGACGATCCTAAAATCTCCTCCATACTGTGCTCATACGCGCTACAAGTTGTTTTCTACCATATGACCGGACAAGCTTTTTGTGATAACAAGGAGTGCTGCCTATACAATTCTCACTGGCAGGAGGATGTGCTCAGGGTACAGCACGACGGGGAGCTGTGTGAACGATGTTTGGAGTTGATTAACGTGTTGGAATAGGGGAAACCCGGGTTCTTTGAGTTTCCCCCAATTGTAATGAAGTCTTTAGGCTCTGGCCTGTTCCTTTCCTTCGAGTATATCGATCGCTACCTGCGCGGCTTTCTTTCCTGAAAGCAGCATCCCGCCAAACGTAGGCCCCATTCTCGGGAGTCCGTACGTTGTATTAACAGACATACCGCAAGCGATCAGCCCCGGGTGTACAAGCCCCGTATACTCTACAAGCGCCTGTTCCGATTTCTCGACCCACATGGAGCCGTGACCCGGCAGTTTTTTATAAAGACCCTGCTGAGATAGTCTTGAAACACAGTATGCGTCGTGTCCTGTGGCGTCGATTACAAGCTTTGACTCTATCGCTATCGGGTCAAGACACGTGATCTCCTTAGGCATATTAGCGATAGGCGTCCAGTTAATAACTATTCCCGCTACACGTCCGTTCTCACGGTAAACGAGGTCGTCAAACATAGTCATATTTCTTATCTTTGCCCCTGCTTCACAAGTCATCGCTATAAGCTTTGAGCATGCATAAGGGCCGTCAGCTACATATAAGCCTTTTTCTACTTCCTCATACGGCACTTCGATCTCATCCAGGACTTCGTGCCCGGGATCACGTACCGTGATCTTATTCATTAGATATCCGCCTATCCAAAACCCGCCTCCAAGATAGTTCATTCTCTCAACTAGCAGCACTTTATATTTCTTTTTTGCAATATCCTTTGCCGCTACAAGACCACTCGGTCCGGCCCCGACAACGATCACATCACTTGAAATATACTCTATGAATTCCTTTGCAAAGCCCTCTACTATGGCCTTGGTTACCTCTTTCTCTCCGATCGGAGCAAAATTACTTTTTATCTCTGCCATGAAGCACTTACCTCCGTAGAAAAATTCGTTTAACTCGCTTTACTCTATCATAGATAGAGATAGGGTCAATAGAGGCATTTTAACCACCTCTTTTTAATGTTTTTATTTATAAATCGTTGGCTAATGCCATAGTTTTAGGTTATCTTATTGATACCTTAATAACGGTCATTACCGCCTAATTTCCGGAGGGATACTACATTATGAGTAACATCAATAAAACAGCATTTTTTATAATATCATCCATTGTTTTTGTTATATTTCTAGTTTTTATTACATCCTTGGCCCTGTCCAATGAAGCGTATGCGGGTCTGATAATGGAGCAGGTAGTTTATGAAGAAGGCTCTTCGAACAAGCAGCGATCTACTCTTTACGTTCAGGACAATAAGCTCAAGCAGGTAGATAAAGGTGATAGAAACCAGCCCACGGTTATATTTGATTTAGGAGCGAGCAATATAACTCTTGTGAACAACGAAAATAAAGTTTATATACACCTTACGATCGATGAGCATTTAAAATCGTTTAAAGCTATGATGCAGCAAACGAAAGAAGGAGAGCGGGCGTCCAAAAATCTTACTCTCGAAAAGTCCGATGAATCGATGAAAATTGCAGGATACAACACTACAAAATACACGATACTTGAAAACGGCAAATTAGCCACGGAATATTGGGTTAGCAGTGAGCCCGGGTTTAATAATGAGATCAATTTTGAGAAGATGGCGAAGTTGATGAACGATGTAAAAAATATAAGCCAGACTGTGGGAGGCTCGGCTTCTATTTCAAACAAAGAGTATCAGATATTCAGGGAAATCTATCAGAACGGCTACCCGCTTAAAACCATATATCACCCTGCAGACGACAGTCCTGTCGTCATAGAAGAAATTCTGAGCATTCAAAGTAAACAACTGCCGGCAAGCGAGTTCCAGCCTCCGGCAGGTTACAAAAAGATTACCTATCAGGATATTTTAAATCAGCAGGGACAGTAAGTGGTTCTATAAATAAGTGGTGTCTGGAAGATATTTTAGAATCACAAGTTGATTAAGAATTTTCTTCTTCAGCTTCCTGAGTATCTTCCGTACCCTCTTCTTCTAATACCGGCTCAATAGCTTCTTCTACTACTTCTACCTCTACATTTTCTTCAA
>QIHJ01000198.1 GCA_003229065.1 Candidatus Dadabacteria bacterium | reverse complement strand
AGCCTGAGTCTGCACAGGAGATTATTGAAGAAGTAGAAGCCGCAGCGGAAGCGGAACCGATAGAAATGCCGCAAGAAGAAGTCGCAGGCGAGCCTCTGGAGATATCGGAAGAAGAGGACGTGAGCCCGGAGGGACTGTTTACGAGACTCCGCTCTGGGCTTTCAAAAACACACTCGGGAATATTCGGCAGGATAGGCAGGATGTTATCGAAAAGAGAGATTGACGAGGGCACCTGGGACGACTTTGAAGAAACTCTCATTATGGCAGACCTCGGGGTCAGTACCACTATGAAGTTAAGGGAGAGCCTGGAATCAAAGCTCGCAAAGAAATCCCTGAGGGATGAAGAAACCATCGAGCACGCTTTAAAGGAAGAAATCCTGGAGATACTAAAGAGTGCGCAAGGCTACCCTATAAAGGCCGTCAGCGAGCCTTTCGTTATAATGGTGGCAGGAGTAAACGGCGTCGGAAAGACTACTACGATAGGCAAATTGGCGCACAAGCTCAAGCAGGAGAACAATAACGTCATGGTCGCTGCAGGGGACACGTTCAGAGCCGCCGCCATGGAGCAGCTCGAAGTCTGGTCAACGAGAGTAGGTACGGAGTTTCTTAAAGGCGAGAGCGGCAGAGACCCTTCCTCCGTAGCCTTTGACGCCGTGAAGGCGGCTATTTCAAAAAAAATAGGGATATTAATAATAGACACTGCCGGTCGGCTTCATACGAAAGACAACCTGATGGAGGAGCTAAAGAAAATGAAAAGAGTAGTGGGACGCGAGCTCGAAGGGGCCCCGCACGAGATTCTATTGGTCCTTGACGCCACTACCGGCCAGAATGCCGTACAGCAAGCTAAAATGTTTAACGAGGCGCTCGACATTACAGGCATCGTCCTCACTAAGCTCGACGGCACGGCCAAGGGCGGGATTATTATTGCGATTGCAGACGAGCTCAATATTCCCGTTAAATATATCGGCATCGGTGAAAGTCTGAGCGATCTAAGAGAATTCAACGCAGAGGAGTTTGTGGAGGCGTTATTTTACTCAGGAGACGAAGCCGTGCATTAACGGCTCCCGGCTCATAGATTATTGACTATAAACTGTGGTAATAAGTGTATTGTCAAATTGAATGCCCATAGATAAAGATAAAAAATATATGTCAGCCGCCCTTAAGCTCGCTCTTAAAGCTCAAGGAATGACGAGTCCGAACCCCCTTGTCGGGGCCGTTCTGGTAAAAAACGGCAACGTCATCGGCAAGGGCTATCACAAGAAAGCAGGGCTTGCGCACGCCGAAATTGAAGCGTTTGAAGACGCCCGTAGTAATAATAAGCAAATAAAGGGTTCGACCCTCTATGTAACTCTCGAGCCCTGCTGCCACACGGGAAAAAGGACTCCCCCCTGCGTAAATTCCGTAATCCGGGAAAATGTATCAAAGGTCGTAATCGCCTCTCTTGATCCGAACCCTAAAGTAAGCGGTAAAGGTGTCTCAAAACTCCGGAAAAACGGCATCGAGATAGTCACCGGCGTACTTGAAGAGAAGGCCAGCCAGATAAACGAATCGTATATAAAATATATAACCACGGGTGTACCATTTGTTGTGCTGAAATTAGCGGCGACACTGGATGGTAAAATAGCTTCGGCCTCGGGAGATTCCAAGTGGATTGGGAGCGAAACCCAGAGGAAGCACGCACATATACTAAGGAGCAGAGCAGACGCGGTCCTTGTAGGAATAGACACTGTGCTTACAGACAATCCGAGTCTCAACGTGCGGCTAAAGGGGGTTTATAAAAACCCGGTACCCGTGGTTCTCGACACTAAGCTCAGGACGCCTCCCACCTCGAACGTTATGCGAATTCATGCAGAGCCGGTTATAGCTACAACGCGCCCGGTGGATAAAGCTAAGCGTGAAAAGCTTAAAAGTCTCGGTGCAAGAGTAATCACCGTAAAAAAAGACAAAACCGGCCGGATTGATTTGAGGCAGCTCCTGCGTCAACTTGGAGAGCTTCAGCTTACAAGCGTTCTAATCGAGGGAGGAAGCGCCGTCGCGGGACAAGCGCTCAAGAGCGGTATCGTGGATAAAATCATTTTTTTCTATGCGCCTAAGATTGTCGGCTCGGGCGGGCTCAGCATGATAGGCGATCTTAACATAGAGAGAATCAGGGATTCAATTGAAGTTCAGGATGTCAGTGTGAAGAAAATCGGAAGCGAGTTTATGGTCGAAGGATATATTGGGAAAAAGGAATAAAAACCCCAGCCGTTGACGAGACAATGACGAGCCAAAGGAAGCAAAAGAAAATTGAGAAGATAAATAAAATCGGAATATTTGGCGGGACGTTCGACCCGATACACCTGGGACATCTGCGGGCGGGTGAAGAGATAAGACGGATACTCGAATTTCAGAAAGTTTACTTTGTTCCCTCCGCTATACCTCCTCATAAGAAAGCCGAAGAAACTACTAGCCCATCAGACAGATTAAAGATGCTGGAGCTTACTCTGGACTCCTACCCGTATTTCGATATTTCTACATACGAGATAGAAAGAGCTACGACATCCTATACCGTAGACACACTACGGCATTTTACTTTGAAGTACCCGGATATAGAGTTCTATTTTATTGTGGGGAGTGAGCTATTCAGCCACATAGAAACATGGAATAATTTCAATGATCTCTTTAAATTAGCGAACTTTGCGGTTATTGAGAGACCGGGTTTCCCAAAGCAAAGCACTCCTTCGCTGCCTATTGCAATCAAGCCGGATTTTCGATATTATATGAACCGGGACAACGTGACAATATACTCAAACCAATATTCTAAAAAAGTTGTATTTACACAGATCCAGGGCGTCAGGGTTTCTTCCACAGAAATTAGACAAAGACTTAAGGCGGGTAAATCTATAAAAGATCTGGTGCCCCATGAAGTCGAGCGCTACATACTAACAAACGGACTTTACACAGGGGCGCGGACTTGATAGAAGCTAAAGACAAGGCCATGTCAATGGCTCGTGCCGCGTGGGATAAGCACGCGCAAAATCCCGTAATTCTCGAAGTAAAGTCCTCGAGTGACGTCACCGATTACTTTTTAATCTGCAGTGCCAATTCAGACAGGGGTGTAAAAACCATAGTCGATGGCATAGAGCAAAAGCTCAAAGATATGGGTGAGAAGATAATAGGGATTGAAGGTTATTCTGAAGGCAATTGGGTACTTATTGATTCAGCAGACGTAGTTGCCCACATCTTTTACGAGCCGTTAAGGGGTTTTTACGACTTAGAAAGCCTCTGGATAGATGCCCCGCGCATCGATCTCCCGTTTGAAGATCACACATCAAACGGCCGCACCGCTCAAGATCCTACTGAGAGTTACAGTCCCTAAAGAAAATAAAGTTCAGACCCCATAAGCTCAGTCAAAAAATGTATATGTATTCTTAAACCGGTAGTTTGTATCCGCGCCGGGGGTTACAGGCCCTCTTTAATACCCCTTCTTCTGATAAAAGCAGGTATCTCGAACTCGTCTTCTGCAAGCTCGGTGGGAACAGACGTAACTATCTTATTCATATTCTGTGCGCCCACTGTCTGGATACCTGTCGCGATTACAGTAAGCTGTACGGCCTCTTTAAACTGCTCGTTGAAAACAAGGCCGAATATCAGGTTTACATCGGTATGAGCACGGTCTTTTATGTAATTACAGGCCTGGTTTAACTCCTCGATGCCGAAATCCGGCGAAGCCGTTACATTGAGGAGAATTCCTGTCGCTCCGTCTATTGAAATATCCTCCAGGAGCGGGCTCGTAATGGCAGCCTCAGCGGCTTCCACAGCACGGTTGCTTCCCTCTGCATACCCTGTGCCCATGAGCGCCTTTCCGCCGTTTTCACCCATTATGCTCTTGACGTCGGCAAAATCGACATTTATATAACCTGTTCCGGTAATAATATCAGAAATACCGCGTACGGCTTGAAGGAGCACCTCGTCCGCTTTCTTAAAAGCATCGAGTATGCTTACCTTGTGTACTTCGGCCAGCCTGTCATTTGGAATGACAATCAAGGTATCGACTTCTTCTTCAAGCTTCCGGATCCCTTCAATAGCCTGTTTGTTTCTTCTCGGCCCCTCAAAGCCGAAGGGTTTTGTCACCACACCTACTGTGAGAGCGCCCGCCTCCTTTGCAGCCTGTGCAATTACCGGAGAAGCACCTGTTCCGGTTCCGCCTCCCATACCGGCTGTGACGAATACCATATCTGAGCCTTCCAGAGTCTCGGCAATATGCGCCTGGTCCTCAATTGCAGCTTCTCTACCCAAATTCGGGTTACCACCCGAACCCAGGCCTTTTGTAGTTCTTGTGCCAATTTGGAGTTTTGTCGCGGCTAGGGATTTTCTTAGGTCCTGCGAGTCGGTATTGGTAACGATGAAATCAACACCTTCAAGGCCCTTTTCTATCATCGCATTAACAGCATTGCCGCCTGCGCCGCCGGCTCCGACAACTTTGATTTTAGCCTTTTGCTCAATACCAGTATCTTCGAGTTCAAAGTTTGCCATAGGTAACACCCTCCTGCATTATATTTTATCCAGTTTAACCTAAAAAAACTCCTGAAACCAGTTTTTCATGCTATCAAATATTTTTTTAAAGACATTCTCATCTCGAATTCTTAATTTCTTATCCCCTTTATACTCCGCACCGTATAAAACCAGACCTACACCGGTGGAATAGACAGGGTTGGCTATAATGTCGCTGAGCCCCCCGACATCAGTGGGAATACCCATCCTGACAGGCATCTCCAACACTCTTTCAGCAAGCTCTACCGTGCCGTTCATTATTACGCTCCCCCCGGTTATGACCACTCCTCCGGGAACGAGCTCATCTAAACCTGATTTTTTTATTTCTCTTTTGGCAAGTGCGAATATTTCGTCCATCCTGGGCTCTATCACCATAGCCAGGTCTTTTCTTGATATCTTTCTAAAATGTTTTCCACCGACACTAGGCACCTCTATCGTTTCCTCGGATGCTACAAGCTCAGCAAGCGCGCATCCGTGCCTTTCCTTAATTTTTCTGGCTTCCGCAAGCGGGGTCGACAGCCCAAGCGCAATGTCTCTGTCAAGGTTATCTCCTCCCAGGGTCACGCTCTCCGTATACCTTATGCTGCCGCCTACAAAAATGGCTATATCAGTGGTACCGCCGCCGCAGTCGATAAGCACGACTCCGATCTCCTTCTCATCCTCTGTTAGAACAGCCTCGCTTGAGGCCAGCTGCTCGAGCACTATATCGGCCACATCCATACCGGCACCGTGGATGCACTTAACCAGATTCTGCGCTGACGTAACCTGCCCTGTCACTATGTGCACCTTTGTCTCGAGCTTAATCCCGTATATCCCGATAGGGTCTTTAATACCCGACTGGCCGTCCACCATATACTCCTGGGGGATCACGTGAATGATCTCCCTGTCAGCCGGTATGAGCACTGCGTTTGCAGATTCGATAACTCTTTCAATGTCCCTTGCCGCCACTTCTCGCTCGCGTATGGTGATCATACCGTGCCCGCTCATCCCTTTAATGTGCCCTCCTGCAATACCCACAAAGACCGTCCTTATCTCACATCCGGCCATATGCTCGGCCTCTTCCACTGCGTTTTTAACCGACAGTATGGTGTTTTCGATATTTACTACCACACCTCTCTTGAGACCGAATGAGGGGTATACGCCTACCCCTATTATTTCCACTTCCTCGGTTTGCGGGTTTATCTCGCCAACAATAGCGCATATTTTCGTTGTACCTATATCCAAGCCGATTATTAAATCCTGCTCTTTACCCATCCTGAGCTCCTGAATCAACAGTCGGCGCCTCAAAATTTACAACTCCCATATCGCTCGAGCTGATGTTTATATAGGCCTGCTTGAGACCTAAGTTGTCTGCATGCTTAATAATACTCTCAAGCCTACGCCATTTTCGAAATACATCGCCCCTATCGAACACTATATGTCTTCGGTCCGTTGTATATACATCAATTCCGTAAATATTATCTATATGGATTTCCGATATCTCGCTCCAATCGAGAACACTGCTACTTGACGATAAATCCAGTATCTGTAAGGCTTCTTCTAAAAGATCCGAGTTTTCTATACCTTCGCCGATCAGAACGGGAAAATCAAGGCCTTCGTCAAATTTATCCGTACCCAGCATTTTGCCGGAGCTGCTTAAATAATGCGGATTACCGTCAGAGCCGAAAACGAGGCAGTAAACCTTTTCTTCTTCTATCTCTATATGCACCCTCTTGGGAAATTCCTTTTGAACCTTGACGCTCCGGATCCAGGGGTTTTTTAAGATATCCTCAGCGACTCTGTCTTCGAAGAAAAATATGCTGCTCTCGCCAAGCCTTAAGCCCGATCTTTGCAGTATTTCTTTCTCTAGAACCTTCTCGTTGCCGGCGATCGTCACCTCATGAACCGTGAATACACCCAGGCTCAGTGTAACGTATGCACAAACGCCAAAAAGGGCTATAACCAATATTACCGTAAACCCCTTGGCTAGCTTCAGGTAATAAGCTTTAGTATCTTGGCTCAATTTTTATCCCCTATTACCCTAACCTCTGTCTCAAGCGTGATACGCCTCTTAGACAGGGCTTCCTGCTTGGCTGTCTCTATTAGACTAAGGACATCCGCCGCAGTAGCACCGCCGCAGTTAACTATAAAGTTGGCGTGCAACTCAGAGAACTTCGCTCCCCCGATCCCATAACCCTTGAGCCCGAGCTCCTCAAGGAGCTGGCCTGCCGCCATCTCAGCGGGGTTTTTAAAAATAGAGCCGGTATTCGTCATCGTAATCGGCTGGGTCTCGTTTCTCTTCTCCATATACTCTTTTACACTGCGCTCGCTCTCTGCCCTGCTTCCCTGCTTAAGTACGAACATGGCTTTTAATACCACGCTCCCCGGGGGGAGATGGGCTTTACGGTACTCAAACTTTATTGTTTTCTTGCTAAGTTGAATCTCTTCACCCTCAACCCATACCCAGAGCCTGTCTACCACGTCCTTGATTTCCCCTTCGTTTGCCCCGGCGTTCATGAAGACTCCGCCGCCGACCGTGCCGGGAATGCCCGCAGCGAATTCAAACCCTGTAAGAGCAGCCTTTACTGTCTTATTTAAAATTGTCCCGAGTATCGCCCCTGTCTCCGCAATTACTTTGTGGTCTTCAAGGATTTGGATTTTTTTAAGCTTTTTAGTGGACAGCACTACCCCAGTGATTCCCCTGTCATAGACTATTGTGTTGGACCCTTCTCCGAGCACTACCCAATTGGTTCCGGAAGAAGTGAGAGCGTCGAGTGATTTTTTAAACTGGTCCATATCTTGAGGTGTAACCAGTAAATCCGCTTCTCCCCCGACCCTGAGCCATGTGTACTTATCCATAGGGAAATTTCTCTTAACCTCACACCCGATACTTTCAAATGTCGATGCGAGTGTCATTTAATTCCCTCCGCTATCTCTTCCCCGTAAGTCCAGACATTCCCGGCGCCGAGCGTCAGTACGGTGTCTCCGGACTCAACTGCCTCAAGGACCGTGCTCACAACACTCTGACTCCCGTTTATATACGTGACGTCTTTATGCCCCGACTCTTTAAGCGCATCATATAGCTTCTCTGAGCTTACGCCCTCTATGGGGTCTTCGCTCGCAGCATATATGTCCAGTAAATACAACTTGTCAGCGCCCATGAGCACTCGCACAAAATCATCAAACAACAGGCTGGTCCGGGAATATCTGTGGGGTTGGAACATCACCACCAGCCTCCCGGCCCCGGTTTCCTTTATCGCCTCTATGGTGACTTCTATTTCCCTTGGATGATGGGCGTAGTCGTCAACTACCGTTATGCCCCGGGCACTCCCCTTAATCTGCATCCTGCGGTCTATACCCCCGAATTTCGACAGCCCTTCTCTTACATCCTCAAAACTCATTCCAAGCTCCAGACCTACAGCTATTGCGGCAAGGGCGTTTTGTGCATTGTGCTTGCCGGGGGAGTGTATTCTTATACTGCCCAAGACAGCATCCCCGCGTACTACAGTAAACTCAGTTTCAAATCCGGCAATTTTCACATCCAGCGCCCTGAGCTCGGCACCCTGATTAAACCCGTATGTGATCATCCTTTTCTTAAAACCAGAAGCAATCCTGCTCACTCTGGGGCAATCAAGACACAGTACAGACAGACCGTAGAACGGAATTTTATTAAGGAATGTAGTAAACGCGTTCTCTAAATCTTCCATATCTTTGTAATGATCCATGTGTTCTTCATCTATATTGGTAAGTACGGATATTACGGGCGAGAGCAAAAGAAAAGAGCCGTCGCTCTCATCGGCCTCGACTACCATAAAATTCCCCTGGCCGAGCCTGGCATTTGTACCGAGCGTCTTTACCTTACCACCGACGACAATTGTGGGGTCAAGCCCCCCGTATGAGAGTACTGCTTCGATCATTGAAGTTGTTGTGGTTTTTCCGTGGCTACCGGCGACTGCAATTCCGTAGCGGAGCCTCATTAGCTCTGCCAGCATCTGAGCCCTAGGGATCACTGGAATGTTCAGGGACAGCGCTTCGACCACTTCCGGATTGTCCTGTCTTACGGCAGAGGATATGACAACCACGTCTGAATCATGCACATTTTGAGCACTGTGTCCGATATGCACCCAGGCCCCGAGCCCCATGAGCCTCTTTACCGTCTCAGACTCCTTCAGATCAGAGCCCGTAACCGTGTAGCCCATATTGATGAGAAGTTCCGCGATACCGCTCATACCGATCCCGCCGATCCCCACAAAGTGTAAGTGTTTTATCTTTCCGTACACTAACTCGCTCCGCTAAGTTTATATATTTCGTCAACTATTTGAGCTGCCGCTCCGGGTCTTCCGAGCTCACGCGCCCGTAAGGCCATTTCCTTTAGTTTTCGTTTATCCTGCAGTACATGAAGCGCCTGAGCCAGGTTTTTGGCTGTGGCCTCTCCATCTTTTATTAATAGCGCCGCGCCTGCTCTCTCAAGCACAATTGCGTTCTCGAACTGGTGGTTATGAGTCGCATACGGAAACGGTATTAACAGTGAAGGTTTTCCGAGAGCTGTAATCTCTGCCACAGTCCCGGCGCCCGCCCTTCCTATGACAAAATCACTCCTCGCATACGCTCCGGCCATATCGTCAATGAATGTAAGAACTTGAGCGCTGATGTTGTGCTCCTTATAGAAATCCTCAACATTTTTAAGATCACTCGCACCCGTTTGATGAATCACTCGCAGGCCTGTGAGACCGATATGTGACAGAGCCTCTGGTACCGAGCTGTTTAGCCTCTTAGCACCCTGGCTACCTCCGAACACAAGACATGTAAACGAACCTGGGTGTTCCAACTCACCCTCGGGGTTTAAGATTTCTTTTCTAATAGGGTTTCCGGTAACCAATATTTTATCTTTACCGAAGAATTTTTCACACCCCTCAAAAGTGGTGAATATTTTCGTTACAAACTTACTCAACATACGGTTTGTGACCCCGGGAATAGAATTCTGCTCACAGATAGCAGTCGGGACCCTCAATATTGAGGCTGAGAGCACGACAGGACCCGACACATAGCCTCCTACCCCGAGGACCGCATCGGGCTTGAATCCCCTAATTATGAAAGTGGATTGTATAATACCTACAGCCGCAGAGAAAACACCGAGCACCCTTTTGAAAATACCTTTTCCCACAATACCACCTGAGCTGATATGTTTTATTTCATAACCTCTTTGAGCTACCAATTTATTTTCCAAACCTCTTTTTGTACCAACAAACAAAACCTCATTCTCAGGGCTCCTGCTAATTATCTCTTCGGCTATCGAAATCGCCGGAAAAACGTGCCCCCCGGTACCTCCGCCTGCTATGATGACCTTCATTTTATTCCTGATCTTGATACGTTGAGTATTATTCCGACTGCCGCCAAAGTGGTTACGAGCGAAGTGCCTCCATAGCTGATGAACGGTAGAGTGAGCCCTTTGGTCGGGAAGAGTCCGACTGCGACCGCCATGTTGATCCCGGCCTGAAGAGTTATTAGCATAGTGCAGCCGAACACGAGATAGCATCCGAAAAGATCAGGCGCCCTGAGAGAGACTCTCAGACTTCTTATGAGCAGTACGGCAAAACCGATTATTACCAGAACTATGCCTATAAAACCGAGTTCTTCCCCAATGATGGAGAATATAAAATCCGTATGAGCCTGGGGCAGGAAAAAGAGCTTCTGGGTGCTGTCTCCCAGCCCTTCGCCGTATATACCTCCCATAGCGAAAGCTATGAACGACTGTATTGCCTGATAGCCCGATCCGAGCGGATCCTGCCAGGGGTCGAGAAACGAGGTTATGCGCTCCATCCTGGAGCCCTTTGTCACGACCGCCAGAACCATAAATACAAATGACACGAGACCTA
>QIHJ01000199.1 GCA_003229065.1 Candidatus Dadabacteria bacterium | reverse complement strand
ACGGGAAGCAGCTGTATATTCAGAGACCATAAAAGCGCAGAAGGAGGCTATATTCAGTTCGCGACCCCGCTCATGTGGTCACACGTCGAGTACTCAAGAGCGCTCCTTTTAAAAGCAGGAGACTGGTGGAAGATAAGAAGAGAAGGATAAATCTCTCAAATAAGGTTTAGATGAAACCGCCTTCCATATCCGAGCGTATATTGCTTAAAAGAACTAATATGCAATATGAAGCTTAAGGAGCCCGCCCATCATGAACATATATCTAATCTTATTATTCTCTTTGGCGCTGCCTCTCCAACTCTCAACATATGCATCCGCCGCTGATATAACACCCGGGCCCTTCGATCAGACTCACACTCTTTACTCAAACGTAGTGGGAGAATATCTCAAGGACGGATCGGTCGACTACAGAGGGATAAAATCAAACCCGGACAACCTAAAAAGTTATCTCAACCAAACTTCACGCGTATCCAAAGAGGAGTTTGAGACCTGGTCTCAAGACCACCAGCTTGCCTTTCTAATAAACGTTTACAATGCCGGGACGCTTGATCTTATTCAGGAAAATTATCCGGTTGTAAGCATCAAAGACATAGCCGAAGATTCTGGAGGCCCCTGGGAGCAGCCGATCGTAGGGCTGTTCGGAGACAAAATTACCCTTAATGCCCTGGAAAATGAAGTAATCAGAAAAAACTATCCAGAGCCAAGAATCCATTTTGCCCTTGTGTGTGCTGCCAAAGGCTGCCCCGTGCTTATAGATAAGCCCTATCTCGGCGAAACGCTTAATGAGCAGCTGGAAGCTCAGACGCGCGTGTTCTTGTCCGATACTCGGAATAACTCTATAGATACAGCGAATAAGACCCTGCACCTCTCTCCTCTGTTTGATTGGTATAGTGAGGACTTCGTAAAGGAGTCGGGCTCTGTGGTGAGGTTTGTAAATCCCTATTTCTACGGCAAAGCCGGCTCTGATTTCAAGATCGAATACACAAGCTACGACTGGACACTAAACGGCATACAGTAATATAGACAATAATCGGGCCTTGAGACTTTTTTGCAATATCACTTATTATTGATAGTAGAATTAGCGGCTTGAGACGGCGGCATAATGTGACAATAAGTAAAGAGGAGGAATCACCTTGTTCGGGCTGATAACGAGATATACAAAATGGCTCCATACGCAGTGGCCTGCCGGAGTTGTGGAAAAACTGCCAGAGGTTAACAGCGACTATTCTACGAATGTCCCGGGGCTATATATCGTAGGCGATCTCACCGGTATACCGCTTTTGAAATTCTCTTCCGACTCTGGCGCAAGGGCCGTGGAATCGATCCGTATGGACAAGAGCTTCCTCTCTGAGCGCGGTGCGAATAAAGACCCCGATATGCTCGATCTCGTAATTGTCGGAGCAGGCGTCTCAGGGATGGCGGCTGCGCTTGAAGCGAAGAAGGACGAGCTGAATTTCAGGATACTCGAAGCAACTGAGCCCTTCTCTACTGTAGTCAACTTCCCCAAAGGAAAACCGATCTATACATACCCTACAGAGATGGTCCCTCTCGGAGACCTCCAGTTTACAAAAGACATCAAAGAGCCTCTTGTGGAAGAGATGAAGGAGCAGACTCTCGGCAAAGGGATCGAGCCCGTCATGGCCAGGGTGGAAAAGGTCGAGAAGAAAGGTAATTACTTTGAAATAACCATACCCAACGGTGAGAACCTTAAGGCAAGACGGGTAATTGTGGGTATAGGGCGCTCGGGTAATTTCAGGAAATTAGGAGTACCCGGTGAGGACAAGGGAAAAGTGTTTAACCGCCTCCACGACCCAATGGATTTTGAAGGTAAGAACGTGCTTGTAGTCGGGGGTGGAGACAGTGCTCTTGAAACATCTATAGCGATTGCAAAGGCAGGAGGCTCGGTCACTCACTCATATAGAAAGGAAGAGTTCTCAAGACCAAAACTAGAGAACATAGAATATCTTAATATGCTCATGGCCGACCCTGAGGCTGATGTGGCGATCGAGACCCCGTCGTCCGATCGCGTAACCACTAGCACCGGGAAATATATGCCCGAAGCCCGCCAGCCCGGCAAGATAAGCCTCATGATGAAGAGCCGGGTGAAGGACATCGGCGAGACCGAGGTCAAGATCACCGACAAGGACGGGAACGATCTCACATTAGCGAATGACGCGGTATTTACCATGATTGGGCGCGAGGCGCCGCTTGACTTTTTCAGAAGGAGCGGAGTAAGGATTAAGGGCGAGTTCAGCGCTATGGGCTGGATAAGCCTGGCCCTCTTCTTACTATTCATGACATTTGTTTACAACTGGAAAGCGGGAGGCTCGCTCACAAAGCTCTTTCAGTCAAACGAGTGGTTCCCGTACAACCTTCCCCCTCTATTTAACAGCATTAGCGAGTCTTTTTCACTTATGGTAAACGACCCGTCTACCCTCCTCGGCACTATGGCGATTACGCTCGAGGAGCCAGGGTTTTATTACTCCCTTCTGTACACGCTACTGGTGGTAATATTCGGCATAATGCGCGTAAGAAGACGCAAGACCCCCTATATCAAGATACAGACCCTGTCGCTTGCTCTTATACAGGTTATACCGCTTTTCTTTCTGCCGTACTTCGTGCTCCCTTATCTCGGACACAACGGTCTATTTGATGCAGGATTTATGAACACGGTCGGAAACGAGCTATTTCCCGAGGCCAACTACGGACACGGCCGCGAGTACTGGCGGGCGTTCGGCATAATACTGGCCTGGCCCCTGTTCATATGGAACGTGTTCAGCCATGAGCCGCTGTGGACATGGCTCATAATTAGCCTCGTACAGACGTTTGTTATAATCCCGGGCATGATCTATTTCTGGGGTAAGGGCGCTTACTGCGGCTGGATATGCTCGTGCGGCGCTATGGCCGAGACCCTCGGCGATACCCAGCGCCACAAGATGCCCCACGGCGCCCGCTGGAACCGCGCAAACATGGTAGGCCAGGTGATCCTCGTTATAGCTTTTATTATTTTGATAGCGCGCGTCATCAGCTGGTCTGTCCCAGACACCGGCATCGGGCAGTGGCTGAACAATCTATACGCCTCTATGCTCTACGGCTGGAAGCCCTTCGGTATACAGTTCAACTACAAATGGGTGGTCGATCTCTTTTTTGCCGGCATAATTGGGTACGGGCTATATTTCTGGTTCAGCGGCAGGGTATGGTGCAGGTTCATATGCCCTCTCGCCGCGCTCATGCATATCTACGCCCGGTTCAGCCGCTTCAGGATTATATCTAACAAGAAAAAGTGCATATCCTGTAATGTATGCACCTCGGTATGCCACATGGGTATAGACATAATGAACTTCGCTAACAAAGGGCTCCCTTTGAACGATCCCGAGTGCGTTCGCTGCAGCGCGTGCGTGCAGTCCTGCCCCACAGGGGTTCTCCAGTTCGGTCAGGTAGACAGAAAAACCGGGGGAGTAATCTCTATTGACAAGCTTGCCGCATCTCCCGTATTAATGCGTGAGAATAAATAGGCGGACTGTGTCCGCTCACATGTAGATTTCAAGCGGCATCTAATAACTGTCATTTCGCGGCAATCTCTCACAACCCGGCACTGACAAAAACCGCTCATACTGAGGCTCTCGCCTGCCTAGGCGAAGCTTTAGCGAAGACCGGGAGTATGAAGATTTTTAGTCATTCTGAAATTGTTTCAGTATCTCATTTGTTAATCCATTCCTTCAATCAGGAAGAAAACTAGAATGGGGATAGAATCTCGCATCCTGCATCCTTAAAAGTTCCTCAATTCCCTTCCAACAGGTAGTATGTATCCCTATCCTGGAATACACATTGATAAGATGAACCCTAAAATTCTCGTAATTATCCCCGCATACAATGAGGAAGACTCGATCGGCAAAGTCCTGGCCGATATCCCGGAGGATTTCGTAAGCGAAGTCGTTGTCGTGAACAACGCATCAACGGACACAACTGCGCAAGTGGCAGGGTCTCACGGCGCTACAGTGATCGATGAGCCCCGAAGGGGCTACGGACAGGCATGCCTCAAGGGGATAGGGCACGCAAAAAACTTAAACGAAAGTCCTGACATCATAGTGTTCATTGACGGTGATTACTCTGACTTCCCCGAAGAAATTAGAGAGCTTGTAAAACCCATTATCGATGAAGATTACGACATGGTGATAGGCTCCAGGAAACTGGGCGAAGCGGAGCCGGGCGCGATGCTCCCTCAGGCCAGGTTCGGAAACGCTCTTGCCACAACGCTCATAAAATGGCTATACGGCGTAAAGTTCACCGATCTCGGCCCTTTCCGGGCAATAAAGTTTGAGAAGCTCTTAGAGCTTGAAATGACAGACACCACATTCGGCTGGACTGTCGAGATGCAGGTCAAGGCCGCTAAATCGGGGTACAGGTGTACAGAGGTTCCGGTCAGTTACAGGAAAAGGATAGGGGTATCCAAAATTACCGGCACCTTGAGCGGGTCTTTTAAAGCAGGCTATAAAATCCTCTGGACTATTTTCAAGCTCTATCTATAAGAGTTTGAAAATAGTGTTGTAAATACACCGGGATATTTAATAGACGTAATCGATCAGGCTCCCGATTCGCAGCCATAAGCCGGCAAGTCCGTTTAATATGAAATTCCTGCCGGTATAGACAGCCACACTCGCCGAGCCTCCTATTCTAAGCGGGTATTGCTCCTCGTTCAGATCAGTAATTGTGAGTCTTACGGGAAAACGCTGCGAGATGCTGATCCAGTTCTCCGGGTTCTCCACATCTGGCAGATTGCCGGAGGGTATACCCTGCCCTGCGCTCACTCCCCAGTCGGTGCTTTCGATCCGGGCTTCGAAGATCTTACCCGGGTACAGAGAAATACTTATTTCAGCCTTTTGTCCCTCGCGGATTCTTCCTACGCTGTTCTCTCTAAAGTTAGCCACTACCCACCAGTTATCGTCGTCTACAAGGGTTAAAACGGCATCCCCAACGTCTATATAGGAGCCGCTTACAAGCTGAAGGTTCGTAACGAACCCGTCCACAGACGCATATACCGTGGTCTGTTCCAGCTGGTACCGGTAGTAGGCAAGCTGCGACTCCATTTGCCTGATTAGCGCGAACTCTCCGTCTATCGTGTATTCGAGCGCCTGCTCGGTGCGCTCATACTCGGCTATGGATTGATTCAGCACCGCTTTTTGGGAGTTTAACTTGTCAATCGCCCGATCGAGCTCAATACGGGCTACGTAATTCTTCTCTGCAAGCGGCAGGAGGTCGTCATATAGCTTATGAGCATAGGTAAGCTCCGCCTGAGACTGCTTGACCACCTGCTCCGCAGCCCTGATATCGCTCCGGTACTGATCGACTTCTTGTTTGGCCTGTACAAGCTCGGCGCGCTGCTGCTCTACCCGATACTCATAGGGGCGGGGATCCAGGCTAAAAAGCTTCTCACCCTCCCGGATAAACTGGTTATTCTCCACGTACACAGCCACCACCCGGCCTTCTACTTGGGGGGCCACCTGCACCACATAGGCCTGTATATATGCGTCGCCGGTGTAGGGCGTATATCGGTCCAGGAGCGCGTAATAGATTATCAGTACCACCACAATGCAAACTACCAGAATTACCCAGAACCGTGCGGTGTAATCGGGTCTCTTAATACCTAATTTGCCAAAGAGATATTTGAGTTTCATTTCAGGCCCGGGCTATTAAATTGCCAATCTCCGTAAGCCCAAATCTTTACGAGTATTACCAGCCCCAGGGACCGCCCAGCCAGCCCCACATATTGGCGTCGGCTGCGGCCTGCTCGTTCATGAGAGCGGCATCCTGCTCCTCGTAAGCAATATTCTGCTCGACATTTAATCTCTGATAACGCTCATATGCAGCTTGGTCGCCGGTGTAGACGCATTTACAGCTATAGGGGTCGGCATACCAGTAAAGGGGCTTATTGTCCTTAACGCTGAATTCTACTTTAAGCGGTGTTAAGGTGTTTAGGTTTGCAATTTCTTCAGGTGTTTCGGCAGGGATCAGAATAAACCCGGCAGCGCCCAAGAGCTCCTCTGTGGACTCTGCGTCCTGAGATTTTATCGCAGCGCAGCTCATAAGAAAAAATACTGAGAGCACGGCTAAAACACTAATTCTAATTGTTATCGTCTTTTTCATCACTTCCTCCTTATTATTAATAACAGCCTGCGCTATGAATATACACAGATCATAAAGCTCCGGCGATGAATAAAACCTAACATCTATTTAATTATAAGCCAATAATGTGCTTATTTAATTTCGCCTTCTTTGTGTTTCGCCCAGTTTATTACTCTCCCCAATGTAAGCCCCTGCACGAATATGGAAAATATAACAACGACGTATGTAAGAACAATTACTACATCCCTCTCTTCCGAGTCAGGGAGCGAAAGGGCGAGCGCTATAGAGACTCCGCCCCTAATTCCGCACCACGTCATTACAAACCCTTTTAAGGACGGGAGCTTTCTAAAGAACCTCAAAAATAAAAGCGGGGCTTCAACGCTTATATACCTGGCAACAATAATCACTGGAATAACCAAAATACATCCTGCAAAGAATGATTTTTGGAAATTGAGCACCAGCACCTCAAGCCCGATCAGAACAAAAAGAAGCGCATTGAGCACTTCGTCGACGACATCCCAGAAATCATGCACATACCTCACATGCATAGGCATCTCTTCACCGGTTTTACGACGCCTGCTCCTGGCCAGGAACAGCCCCGCAACCACGCTCGTAAGTGGTGCGGACACGTCCAGAAGCTCGGCAGCCGTGTACCCGCCGGACACAAGCGCAAGCGTAATGAGTACGATAACTATATGGTTGTTAGAGCCCTCTTTAATTATTTTTACTATCATCCTATGACTCAAATAACCGAAGAACAGTCCCAGGAATAACCCTCCCAAAGCCTCTTTGACAAAGAATTTAGCTATGTCAACACCTGTGAACTCAGCGTCCCCGCCCGCAATTGCAACTAGAAAAACGAACAGCACTACCGCAACAGCGTCGTTAAAAAGAGATTCCCCGGTAATAATGGTCTCCAAAGCCTTACTTGCATTTACTTGCTTTAGCAGCCTCAGTACTAAAATAGCATCGATAGGAGAGATAATGGCTCCGAATATAATAGTGTAAATCAGCGGTAGGTCTTTACCGAAAAGGGAGAATAACCAATGGATGGTAAACCCGATGAATAGTGTAGAGATGATAATCCCTACAGTCGCCAGATAAGAGATTGTCCACTTATACTCTCTTAGCTCGGAAATATTCACCCTTGATGCAGCGGCAAATAACAAGAAGCTCAAAAGCCCGTTCATCACCAGGTGGTCGAAGTCAGCGGCCTCGACAAGTTTGACAGCCCAGTCCATGCCCCCGAAGCCCAGATAACCGGAGATGATTATTACAATAGAGGAAATAAGCGACGCAAGCATTACCCCCACGGTAGAGGGCAGCTTTATGTAGACCACATTTATGAAGCTGAATACGGCGGTAAGCGTAATCAGTATCGCGAATACGTTAAATAAGTCCATATCTGTATAGCTCGAAGGCTCTGCCACTGAGCCTGAGACTCAATTATAGCCCCTGTTTTCAGAAATCAAAACGGAAATTGTACTGTAATTTTAAGCGCCCGCAATTTTTCATGACATAGTTTCGGAGGTTTGCAATGTTACATCCTGCCCGGTTTCAATCCCGTTTATCGTGTTAATACGGCAACAGATTTTATAAAGCGAATCAAGCAGGCTGTCTATGCTCGCCGTAACTAAAACATTACTTTCTATATCCCCGGGCTCATATTTCCGCCAAACATCCGAGTCTCTGAACACCTGCCTGTCCTCTTCAATCTTAACTTTTAAGTCTGAAATTTGAGCGGTCATATCCCTTTTAGAAGAGCTGAGGAGTGCAGACACCTCATCAAAGTAGCTGCAGAGCATCTTATAATCATCTGACATATGGCCGAGATACATATGAAATAGCTCGCTGTCCATATGACTGTAAACCATTCTTTTTACGGTTTCGAGGTCGGCGAACATCACTTCCAGAGATTCTATTATATGGAGATATTCCTCTGAATGAAGCTTTTCTTCGCGCATTATATACTCGGCATCGTGAAGAAGCGCCGTACTCGTAGGGAGTGACGCCGCCAATGGGACTACCAGTGCGTCTATCTTGTCCTTCTCCTTTATATCGAACATAAGGAGCTTTCCCAGTATCCCGCCGCTTACCCGAAGTGCTTTTGATATATTTTGTCTTAGCTGCGTATACGGGTTTACAGGCCATACGAGATGAAGAACTATCAGTCCGATAAAAGCGGCAGAAAGTAACGCTAAAAACCTTGTGATAGCGGCGTCCAGATCAACCTGGGGACCCGTAGTGTAAAGCAGAGCATAGGGTATTACAAGACCGGCCTGAAGACCCGCAGCCGATATATCCCTCGGACTTGTAGTCACAAATGATGCAATGAAAAATCCCATACAGAACAGCAGCAAAAGTATCAGAAAATGAGGTGTAAACGAAACTATAATTAGCGCAATAAATCCAAATACTATTCCTGCAACAATGCCCGCAATACCGTAGCTGCTTTTCATAAACGCCTGACCCAGGTTGGGGATGATGCCGAACAAAATTGCATAAAACGAGACAAGCGCACCTCCCGGAAGATCTATAGTTACCTGTCCGAGTATAAGAAGCCAATATATAATCACAGTTCTAATGCCGACTTTAACGGTCTCGTCATTAAATTGAAAAAAGGGCTTGGACTTTATCTCTTCTACTTCGGGTGCGTGCGTCACCCGCTGCTCCAGCATTTTACGGTATTCATTTCTCTGAATAAGATTATATAAATGCTCAATTTTACTTAGCTTAAGAGTTACTTCGTCCAAGACCGGGAGCATTGCGCCGAAAGCCAGCAAGTCCTCGTAGTACTGAACCTCTTTCCCCTTAACCTCATGTATCTTTTTATAATAGCTGTGTAATGAGTTGATTGAGCTTCCGATATCATCACCCTGTAGTCGTGCCTCCCGATTTCCTGAAACAGCGTCCGAGAGCTCTCTAAAGCGCCCGGAGATATTGAGCAAGATTTTGTTAAGCTCGTCCGAGACCTCGGCATCACTTAGAAAATCATGCTGTTTCAGAACATACTCCTCCAATACCTCTGTCTTTATGTATATGCCTCTACCGAATGTAATCATCTTTATATATGCGCCGACAGGAAAGTATTTACTTCTCCCCTCCTCACTCTCTACTCTCTTAAGCAAATTCATGAGACCTGAGAAAGTAACAAGAGTGGTCGATATAGAATGATGGCCGTATCTCCCGCCTATATCCTCAGCAGTGTAGTTTTGATAGAGATTTCCCAACTCGGAAAACATTGTGGACAGTGTCAGGTCAAAAGTCCTGCGGCTCCTGTGCGGCCATATATACTCATCCACTATCCAGCACACGATAACAGCCAAGACCATCTGCAATACAAAATTTTGAGCTGTATTGGTAGCTTCCGTAACAGATTCATTAACAGCCATGTAGGTTGTTATCGCTATCAGCACACCGCTTAGCAACGTTGCCAGAAAATACTTTTTTATAAATGTCATACACAAGAAGAGCACAAAACTCATAAGGATTATATATATGACCTTAGAATCCAGGAACAGATACGTGATCCCGATACTTATAGCACCGAACACTATTACTGCAAAGAGTGTTTGTAAGCCCACCTTGAGAGCCTGACCGTGGAATAGGGTTAATATCAAAAATGTATACAGCTCCGCCAGGTATATTGCATCGAGGTGAAGAATGTTATTCACCAGAATGCATATTACCGCGGCCAACACAACCTTAAGCGCGGATTTAACACGGAATTTCTTCAGATAAGTTGGCAGGTCCACTATGTTTAGTATGAAGTATTATGAGATATATTTTGATACATCGCGAAAGTTTTATTATAAGAGTATTGTTGACAATAAGATCACTTTCATGTGATAATGGCCATTAAGTCCGTAGTGGGGGAATACCAAAAAAATATAGGTGATTAATGGAAGCTATAATACCAGATTCAATCGCAGGCGGCGTGCTGCTTCTTTGGTTCATACTCACAGGGCTGTCTCTCATCTTCCTGGTTTACGATCTACAAACCAATACGCCTTCAATGGGAATAATGAAGCTCGCCTGGGTCCTTATAGTTCTATATACGGGCCCTGTAGGGCTGTTTATATTTTTCCTCTCCTGCCGCCAGCCCCTGCCGGGGACACATGATGAGTTCATAAAGCCCCACTGGAAACAGTCCGTGGGTTCCATGATCCACTGCATCGCCGGGGACGCCACCGGCATTATCCTTGCAGCAATAGTTACGTTTCAGATAGGGCTCCCCAACGGGCTCGACCTGATTATTGAGTACTCG
>QIHJ01000004.1 GCA_003229065.1 Candidatus Dadabacteria bacterium | reverse complement strand
ATGCTTACGATTTCGACTCTGGTAGTTTCCGGAATTACGGGGCTCTTCTATCATTACGGCTTAATCTTTATTGCCGGTATGCTCGTTCTGGCCGGTTCTACTTTTGATATATTCGACGGCCGTGTAGCGAGGGCGCAGGGTCTCAGCAGCGAGCACGGAGCGTTCTTCGATTCATGTCTGGACAGGTTTTCAGAAGCTTTTATTTATCTCGGGCTGCTGAGTTTTTTCCAGGGCACTATATATATATATGTTGTGTTTCTAATACTCGTCTCTACGACAATGGTCAGCTATACGCGCGCCAGAGCCGAGGGTCTTGGGGTTAAGTGCGAAGTGGGAATCATGCAGAGGACTGAGAGGGTGGTTTACCTGGGCGTGCTGTCTGTTTTTAATTTCCCGGGCAACCTGGTGACGAGCGCTTTGGGGTATCATCCCGATAATTATCTCCTCAAGCTGGCTCTTTTAATAATGCTTATTTTTTCTTCATACACCGCTGTGCAGCGGATGTTTCATGTAATGGGTGATCTTAAGAAAAAAGAAAAAGCGAATTCAACCCACACCGATTCCGCTAGAGAGACTGACACATCGGACAATGCCGGCTAATCATAGCATATTGGTATTTATTAGTTTAGTGTTATGATATTCCTGCTCTGTCATCTGATTTATTTTCTGCACACTGAATATACCGTAATCTTGTTTGCAAGATTATAAATTCTTGGGTATAAATTGACGGATTTCATTTTCCCAAGGCAAAGATACTCTTACCACGCAGGTGTTTGCAAATGCCAAAAAGAACAGACATAAAAACAATACTACTGGTAGGCTCGGGTCCCATAGTGATCGGGCAGGCTTGCGAGTTTGACTACTCGGGCACGCAGGCGTGCAAAGCGCTCAAGGAAGAGGGCTACAGGATTGTTCTTGTGAACAGCAACCCGGCCACAATAATGACGGATCCCACTTTTGCGGACCGTACTTATATAGAGCCTCTGGTCCCTCAGATTGTGGAAAAAATAATAGAACGTGAGCGGCCCGATGCTTTACTTCCCACGCTAGGCGGTCAGACCGCGCTTAATATTGCGGTTGCGCTGTCCGAGAACGGTGTGCTCGATAAATACGGCGTGGAGCTTATAGGCGCCAAGGTGCCTGCGATACAAAAGGCTGAAAACCGGGAGCAGTTTAAAGAGGCTATGATCAAAATTGGTCTTGAGGTTCCCAAGAGCGGAGTTGCTCACAACATGAGCGAAGCCTGGCGGATAGTCGGGAATATAGGGTTCCCTATCATTATAAGACCTTCTTTTACAATGGGAGGCTCGGGTGGTAGCGTCGCGTATAACCGCGAGGAGTTTGAGGAGTTCGCAAAATCAGGACTCGATTCGAGCCCTGTTTCGGAAATATTGGTCGAAGAGTCGGTGCTTGGATGGAAGGAGTTTGAGCTCGAAGTGATGCGGGACGTAGCGGATAACGTAGTTATCGTATGCTCGATTGAGAACTTCGATCCTATGGGTGTTCATACGGGAGACAGTATTACGGTAGTGCCTTCTCAGACGCTTACTGACAAAGAATATCAAAAAATGCGCGACGCTTCAATCGCTATAATCAGAGAGATCGGAGTGGATACCGGCGGCTCTAATATACAATTCGGCATTAACCCTGAAGACGGCCAAATGGTTGTAATAGAAATGAATCCCAGGGTCTCCCGGAGCTCGGCTCTGGCATCTAAAGCCACAGGGTTTCCAATTGCGAAGATTGCGGCAAAGCTTGCCGTAGGTTACACGCTTGATGAGATACCAAACGATATTACTAAGACGACCCCTGCATGTTTTGAGCCTACGATTGATTATGTAGTAGTAAAAATACCCAGGTTTACCTTTGAAAAATTCCCTATGACCGATTCCTCTCTGACTACTCAAATGAAATCGGTAGGAGAGGCTATGGCCATCGGGAGGACTTTTAAGGAATCCTTACAAAAAGCTATGAGGTCGCTTGAAATAGATTCTTACGGGTTTGAGCCGCAAACCAGTGATATGGGAGTGATAAAGGAGAAGCTCAAGATCCCTAATCCAGATAGACTCTGGTACTTGGCAGACGCCTACAGGATCGGCATGGACACTCAGGAGATATACGATTTAACCGGTATAGACCCCTGGTTTCTCTCTAACATAAAGCAGATTATGGACATGGAAAATGAGCTTAAGCTCTCGGAAGGCAAGCCTGACAGAGGGATGCTTAAAGCAGCGAAAGAGTATGGATTTTCAGATACGAGGGTCTCCGAATTAATAGGAAAATCAGAGGACGATTCAAGAAATCTCAGGCATAAAAACAATATAGAATCTGTATATAAAATGGTCGATACCTGTGCATCTGAGTTTGAAGCACACACCCCGTATTTCTATTCCACTTATGAACGCCAGGACGAGGCCCTGCCTACGGATAAAAAGAAAATTATGATTTTGGGGGGCGGTCCCAACAGAATCGGTCAGGGGATAGAATTTGATTACTGCTGTGTGCACGCTTCCTTTTCACTCAGGGAAGAGGGGTATGAGGCCATAATGGTCAACTGCAACCCCGAGACCGTAAGCACTGATTACGATACCTCTGACAGGCTCTACTTTGAGCCCCTGACACTCGAAGATACGTTGTCGATTATCGAGCGGGAGAAACCCGAGGGGGTAATTGTACAGCTTGGCGGACAAACCCCTCTAAAGCTCGCCCTTCCGCTTGAGGAAAGGGGTGTAAATATCATAGGTACCTCTCCAGAGAGCATCGACCTTGCAGAGGACAGAGAGAGGTTCCGCGATTTGGTCCTCAAGCTCGGGCTCCGCCAGCCTGAAAGCGGGATCGCACGCAGTGAAAGTGAGGCTAAGCGGATTGCCGGAGACATCGGATATCCGGTAATGGTCAGACCCTCTTATGTGCTGGGCGGGAGAGCGATGGAAATCGTATATACCGAAAAGGCGCTTAAACGCTATATGAATGAAGCCGTAAGCGTATCCCCTAATCGTCCGGTATTGATAGACAAGTTTCTTAAAGACGCAAAAGAGGTGGATGTGGACGCGATATCGGACGGCGAGACCGTTGTAATAGGCGGAGTGCTTGAGCATATAGAGGAAGCCGGGGTTCATTCGGGCGACAGCGCCATGGTCCTGCCGCCATATTCCATAGATGCCGGGACTCTTCAGGAAATCAAAGCTCAGACCAAGAAGCTTGCCCTTTCACTTAAAGTTAAAGGGTTGGTGAACATTCAATTCGCAATAAAAGACAGCGGAGTTTACATAATTGAGGTAAACCCCAGAGCAAGCCGGACAATACCGTTTGTGAGTAAGGCGATAGGGGTCCCTCTTGCAAAGCTCGGGACTAAAATCATGGTCGGACGAAAATTAACAGAGCTTGGCTTTACTCAGGAAATAGTTCCTGACTACATGTGCATTAAGGAGTCGGTGTTCCCGTTTATAAAGTTTGCGGGAGTGGATACGATACTTGGTCCGGAGATGAAATCCACGGGGGAGGTAATGGGTATAGACACTGAACTCGGAAGCTCCTTCGCCAAAGCTCAAATGGCTTCGGGAAATGAGCTCCCGCTCTCCGGCACCTCATTTATAAGCGTTAAGGACGAGGATAAAGAAAAGGCCTCTCTTGTAGCCAAAAAGCTTTCTGAGCTTGGCTTTAGCATTCTGGCTACGGCCGGGACCGCGTCTTACCTGGAAAAGGCCGGTATTAGCTGCGATCTTGTAAAAAAGGTGGTTGAAGGAAGACCGCATGTTGTCGATCACTTAAAGAACGGTGAGGTACAACTTGTCATAAATACTACTTTCGGAGAAGAGGAGATTGCGCAGTCCTACTCTATAAGGAGAACATCCGTTACTCGGGGAGTTCCGTACTTCACTACAATTGCAGGGGCCAAAGCTGCAGCAGGAGCAATCGAAGTCCTGAAAAATGAGGGGCTTTCCGTAAAAGCTCTTCAGGAATATTATTAATACTGTATAATTATATATTCGCAGAACGTGTCTTTAATATGACGAGAGTAAATACTAATCCCTTTCCCCCAGGATATTAAAGGAGGAAAACTTTATGTCAACTGAAAGAGTACCTATAACACCTAACGGACTTAAAAAATTACAAGCGGAGCTGCACCGTCTTAAGACGGTAGAGAGGTACGAAGTAATAAAGCTTATAGAATATGCGCGCTCGCTCGGGGATCTTTCCGAGAACGCAGAGTATGAAACGGCAAAGGACCGTCAGTCTTTTGTTGAGGGAAGGATACAGGAGCTTGATAGTAAGATCAGCAGAGCCGAAGTAATTGATCCTGCGGAGCTTGCCAATAAAGACAGAGTCACATTCGGGATAAAGGTTACGCTTGAGGATTTAGATACAGGTGAAACTGTAAGTTATCAGCTCGTAGGTGCGGATGAATCGGAGCCTGAGAACGGTCTTATATCGATTACATCTCCCATCGGCCGCGCACTGATTGGAAAAGAGGTGGACGACGACGTCGTGGTACAAGCTCCCGGTGGTAAAAGGGAGTTTGTGGTACTCGAGATAAATTGATTGTTATTCGCTAATATCGCCAGAGGTTACTTTCCCGGTAATCGGGTTGTATACATACTCCTCTCCGAGCGGATGATTAGGAAATTCTGCTGTTGTTTGATTTTGAATAAAGTCCTTGAGCACGTTAAAGTTTTCCGGGAATTTGCCGAATGAACTATTGTACCTTTTCGATTTTGCATTCAGGAACCTTAGATTCTGATCAAGATTACGCTTGGCTAAAACACTGTCCTTTACGGCTTCAATTCGAGCTGCAATAATAAACTCTCCTTCAAGAGGAGAGGCCGGTATCACTTTAATAACCCCAGTATCGGCAATTCCCTGAACGCCCTCCGGGAATTTATTAAAACGCTTTCTATATTCTTTTAAAGCAAGTGTTAAATTGTCTTCGATATCCATAGTTTGGATTTCCTTTAAATTTCTCAGTGCAAAGTTTCTTCTTCCTTCACTGGAATTTGTTTCATAGATTATTTGCCAAATTTTCCTTGAAACCTCTCTATTGCCGCCTTGAGCGTGAGCCGCAGCGGCCATACCTTCTATAGTCGCTTTTCTCATTCCCGAAAGCTCCGGTTTGCTGCCGGCCTCCTCGAACAACTCGGCGGCTCTAGCATAGTCTTTCGGATAAAGATAGTAGAGGAAAGCTTCTTCCAGCGGAAGTCTGAAGTTGTCCGGATTGTTCTCTCTTCCTTTATCGAAGAGCTTTGTCCCCAATTCCATCTCTCCAAGGCCGTAGGGGGGCGGTTCAGCCAAAAAGGCTCCCCCATACCTGTATGCGTTTATAAATTTCGGATCGAGATCGGTGATTATATCGAAATAATGATAAAGAAGCTCAGGGTTCTGGTCGGCAATACTCTTCCCGCCGAAGTACTGAAGCGCCCTTAACCAATAGACATCGGCGAGGATTTCTTGATACCCGATTGAGATTTTGTCGAGCATCGAGGATGATATATACAGACTGTCCTCCATAGACCCGAACTTGCCGTGGGCTTCGTCTATTTTATTTTGAAAAGGTATCGATATCAGCACCAATACAAAGATTACAAGAAGGCCGATTAAAGGTTTTTTTGTTATTGACATAAGCCTCACTTACTTAAATTCCTTTTTCTCAAAAATGATCATAGAAAGTATTAGGAGCGCTAGCGTATATATGATTGCGTATGCGGTTGTATAGAAAATAAGCTCTCCACTTAAACTGCCGCCGTAAACTGCTTCACTTCTAACGTTAAACTTCCCAAGATTCGGTATTACTCTGTAAATCACCTCAGCGAATACCGCGCTCACGGGGTTTTTGATCTCTTCTGCGAAGAGCCTAATATCACCGGAAAAGCGGCCGATTGCGAATAGCAAAAACGTGAATAACACGCTCAGTATCGGGCTTGTAAAACTTGAGAATATAAGGGCAATTCCGATAATTATCAGGAATTCCAGATACTGAAAGTAAATTGCGTTGAAAAACTCTGCGAAATGGTGGCCTCCGTAATAAAATTCTATTAGTCCCTGATACCTCAGCTCCGTATAGAGCACTAATAGGAATAGAATGATTGCCATGCCCACAGTAATTAGTAAGAGTGTAAACGCCAAACCTAAATATTTGCCGAGAATGAACTCATACCTCTTTATAGGTTTTGAAAAAATATTGTAGACGGTCTTTTTCTCAATCTCTTTATAGACAAGACCCATACCCAGAAATACGGAAATCATAATTCCGATTATTGAAATGGCAGCAAGTCCCAGGTCCTTTACGATTTTATTGTACTGCTCGCCCGATATGGTGGCGATTATAAGTGAGCTCAGAATCATGAGGACAGCGAAAATGACCAAGCTGTAGAGGACTCTGTCCCTTATGGCTTCTCTGAATGTGTTATGCGCTACGCTAATTACCCTATTCATTCTTACTGGCCTCTTCTACAAACAGTCCTTCAAGCGATTTTCTCATAGGATGGAGTGAGACGATCTCTGCCGAGGATTTCATTATGGCTTCCAATACCCTTGCTTTAATATCCTCGTCAAATTTTAGCACCAGATACCCGGCCCTTTCCTCGAGCTCCACACTAAGGTCTCTTACGTGCTCTTGTATATCATCTCCCGAGCCTTCGAGAAATAGCTCATAATCCGTATGTATCTCGTTAAGCAATTCGCCAATAGTGCCTGTTCTTACGACTCTCCCGCTCATTAATAGTGCTACCCTGTCACAGAGCGCTTCTACGTCCGACAACATATGCGAGCTAAGAAGTATTGTTTTCCCTTTCGCTTTCTCCTCTAGTATCAAGTCTTTTATCTCTCTTCGCCCTATAGGATCAAGACCGCTCATAGGCTCGTCCAGTATGATAAATTCCGGGTCGTTTATGAGTGCCTGAGCAATTCCGATCCTCTGAAGCATGCCCTTGGAGTATTTCCTGAGCTGCACCTTTCGTGCGTGGCTCATATTCACTTTCGAGAGCAGCACGTCCATTTTATCTTCGAGCGCTTTTCCTTTTATACCGTGCAGCTCTCCCATGTAACGAAGAAGCTCTTCACCCGTTAAATAGTCATAGAAGTATGGGTTTTCAGGCAGATAACCAATACGGCTTTTGATGCCGACCTTACCGTTAGTCTCCCCCATTAGGTTGATAGTGCCCCCGGATTTAAGGGCAAAGCCCAGGATACACTTGAAAGTCGTGGTTTTGCCCGCGCCGTTTGGCCCGACAAAGCCGAATATCTCGCCGCTTTCAACGCAGAAAGATACTCCCCTTAGAACGGTAACCTCTTTTCCTAGGAATCCAGTCTTAAAGTTTTTTATAAGATTGTTGACTTCAAGCATCGTTGTAAATTATGATCGAAATATATAGAGGATTAAAGTTACTACTCTATATCTATCATTGAATTATAATGCTGAGTGTCAAAATAGTAAATACAGGATTTGTGTTTGAATTCAGCGTTCAGTCACAAGCGGAGCTATTTCTTTCTGATTCGAACTGACCTCTATCACCCTTTGACTGAGTGCTTGTGGAACATCTTATAACCTTATCGACAAACATAGAATAATCCCTTCTCCCGGTAACGCCTGATGTTCTTACTGAAGCCTCCCACCCGAAGTCGCCTGTTAGAGAAGAAGGGTCGGTATCAGCTTCGCTGCTCCAGCCCAGGCAGTATCCCGCCTTCGGGTCTATGCAGTCGGCAGAACTTGCCGCGCTTCCGTCGTTTACGACCGCCCCTTCAAATGTAGAATCGATCAGGGCCTCTTCACTATTGAATGTTGTGCCTGGCTGGCGGAGGGAGCCCGCGTCCCCGTCAAAACCTATACGGTTTGTAAAATCTCTGAACCCGTCGTCATCCAAGTCCTGTATGAAATACTGATATTCGGCGTCCCTCAGCGTTTGAAGCGCTTTCCTGGCGTTCACCTCATTCGCGGACATTCTTGCTCTTAAGAGGTTGGGTATAGCTATTGCAAGTAGTATGCCTACGATCGCTGTAACCGTAAGGAGCTCGATCAGAGTGAACCCGCTTATATGCTTTTTCCGATATCTCTTGCCCAATTCCTGCACGCTGACTCTCCGGCATCCTTAATTTAGCCTCTTATAACTTTTAACATTATCATAGAAAAATAGACCGGAATTTACTTTAGGGCCTGACTCTTGCTCGTAAGATTAATTGCCGCACTTCCTTTATTTCGGTTATAAATTAAGATAGGGCAGTAGAGCCGACAACTGTTCGCTTCTCCTGCCCTATTGTTTGAATTCTGTTAACTATGACAACTAGTGCAATGATTCAATAAACTCGCATAGTTGTAATATAAAATTAATCGCAAGCCGGTGTAGCACGCAGTACTTCGAATGTTCCGGAATCACCTGAACTTAGAGAGCCGTTAACTGTGCATCTGATTACTCCGTCAGCGAAAACGGCAAAGTCTCTTCTTCCGGTTTTACGGAACGATGTCATAGACGTCTCCCATCCGAAGTCATCCATGTTGTCACCGGTGGCACCCCCAAGAGTTGCGTCATCGGAAAAGAAAACACAGTAGCCCGCTTTAGGGTCACCGCCGCCTGCTGTAGCGCAGTCTGCGCCCCCGATGCTGCTGGAAAGTGCACCAACAAAACTACTGTCTATTAAAGAGTCGATCTCTTCTCCTGTACCTTCCGGATCCCTGAGAGTCGGTATACTATCGGTATAATTCCTCTCACCGTCGTTATTAAGGTCCTGCTCAAAATACATGGCCTCTGCGTCCCTTAAAGTCTGCATAGCTTTTCTCGCGTTCGCCTCGTTTGCGGAAATTCTAGCCTTAATAATATTAGGGATAGCGATTGCGAGCAGGATACCTATGATCGCCGCAACAACCAAAAGCTCGATAAGTGTAAAACCTTTCTCGCCCTTCTTTTTACTCAGTATATTTCTTAACATATCTACTACCTCCTAAAAAAGATTTTGAGTTTGAATTCATAATTTGCAAATCACGTGCCAAATCCGGTGTTTTTAAGAGCGGGGTCTTTATAACTGCCTGTTACAATTTAATAAATTGAGATATTTTACAAAGTTTCAACGAATTAGAGTATTTCTAAAAACCCAGGAAAACCATATTTTATGTGACATTTTTTGCCAATATTTGTCAAGAGTGACAATATTTGTACCAAATTTTTACTTGCAGTGGGATTGTGTTAGTAGAATATTAAGATTTAATGTTTATCAAGTGGAAGAAGTATGCTATTTTATACTACTTGTTTATTAAGGAGGAGCACGAAATTATGATTGATAGAAATTACCGCTCATTTTATATTCTTATTCAGATGTTCTTTTTAGCCTTTTTATTTACAGGCTGCGCAAGCATTAAAACAACCTCTTACTTTAAGCCGGTCAAGATAAAGCTCGGTACTTTCCAGGCCATACAGTTCGACAAATTTGAGACCGAGATTGTTGATTTCCCCGAGAAGGCGCTGTCCAGAGTGCCTGCGGAGACTGCGGCGCTCCTTGCAACAAAGGACAAATTCAAAGAAGTGGAGTTCGGGGCAATTGAAAATATTTCCGCAGAGGATACTATAGTGGTTTTAGGCGAGGTAAGTGAATACAGGCCGAGCTCCGATATCTCTCACGAGGGCGGGGGTGTTAAGTTCGGAGAGGTATCGATTACAGTCAAATTAGCCCTGGTTAACAAGGCAACAGGAGAGGAGATTTCGACAGGCGAGGTTAACGGCTTTAGCTCTATGGGGTTTTTGGCTAAAGACATATACGAGAGTCTCGCTAAGGAGATTGTTAAGTACATACTCGAAGGGTATTGAAACCGGATACACTATTTCTAGGCACGATACTTTACAAGGAGGGCATTATGAAGCGTTTGATATTAAGCTTGGTTTTACTTTCTTTAACTTTCACGGTTGCGGGGCTTGACGGCAACACTGCAATTGCGCAGGATGCAGCCGGCGCGGCCGGACTGTATAAGCAGGGGAAAGCTGAATTTATGAAATTTACACCACAGGGATTTCAGCAGGCAATATCTATGTATAATAAAGCCATCGGGATAGACGCGAATTACGCTCCTGCATATGCGGGGCTCGCCGAAGTTTATTCCTTTATGGGTTTTTACAGATACCTGGTAAAAGAGGATTATGAGAAATTCTATAACGATTCATATAAGAACATGGAAAAGGCTCTCAAGCTCGGCCCCGATCTTCTGCCGACTCAGGTTGCTCTTGCTTATAGCTATTTTCATCTGAGCCGCGAGAAAGAGGCGATTGCCGCGGCAAGAGGTATTCTTGCCAAAGATCCCAATAATGCGGAGGCCTATTACATACTCTGGGCCGCAAGCGGCGGGAACCCAAACGCTCCGGAAATCAGGAAGGCAATCGAGCTCAATCCTAATTACGTCCCCGCCTACATAGGTTTGGGAGACGCTTATTATCAAAAAAGACGATCATTCAATCAGGCCGCGACACAGTATCAAAAAGCAGTTGAGCTAGCTCCGTCCGCCCAGCTCCACAACTATCTGGGCACTGCGCTCAATTACCAGGGTTATTACCCCCA
>QIHJ01000319.1 GCA_003229065.1 Candidatus Dadabacteria bacterium | reverse complement strand
ATTCTGTTTGAGATGGGCTATTGCATATCCAATATCGCCCGGGCTTCTTTAAGCGCACCTCCCTGTATGCCTTTTTTTATAGCTTTCTCAGCCTGTTTTTTTGCTTCCTTTATCTTTCCGAGCTGCGCGTATATCTGTGCAAGCTTGAGATGAGCCTCCGGTGCCGCACCTTTTAATCTGACCGATTTCTCTAGATATTCCTCCGAAGCCTCGTAATATTCAGGGTTTTCATCCATATCGCCTTTTATAAGATAAATACTCCCGAGTAAGTAATAAGATATTTCTCGGCGCTCCGGGGATCGTTTTTCTTAAGCGAGATTAAACCCATATTAAAATTATATTTCTCCTCGTACTCGGGGTTTAGTGAAACTGCCGCCCTGAACGATCTCTCGGCGTAGTCAAAATCGCCTTTGTTTAAATACAGCCCACCGAGCTTTTGTGCCGCAAGAGCTTTGGTTTTGTTGTTACCGTAAGTCTCGGGACCGAGAGACTCCGTGTACTGAACTACGGCTTCGTCTGTCCTCCCGGCTGCTATAAGAGAGCTTGCGTAGTTCATTTTGGGGACGATTTCTCTGGGTGACTTAGAGACTGCATATTCCCACAGGCTAAGCTCGTTATTCCAAACAGCCTGCCCCCTTAGAGTAACGATCAGAAAAGACAGACAAAGCAGGGCTCCGCATACATAGCTCAACCTAAGGCGCCCGAGCTTTTTCCCGGCAATTATTATTAAATAGCCCAGAAGGAGACAGTACCCGGCCGAGGGAATATAGAGGAACCTTTCGGCGAATCTCGTTATGGCGAGAGGGAATATTGCAATCATAACTGCGGGACCGAGTGTGGCAAAAACAAAGAGCAGGCAGAACCCCGTGACGTTCTCTTTTTTCCTGACCGAGAGAACGGCGATTACTATGAGCGCCGCGATTACTAAGATTGAAACTGCAGTATAAAGGAGGTCTCCGCCGGGGATGGTCCCAATAAAGGGGTTTAGGTCGAAAGGAAACAAAAGCTTCTTGAGATAGAAGAGGTATGAGTTTAGAAAAACTGTTACGACTTCCCATATCCGGGCTGGGGTATCGGTGCTAAGATATTCTCTATTACCCAGCATCTGGATAAAATCCATACGGTTTTTGGACCTTAAATAGAGATAGGAAATAACAGCAAGCCCGAGAATCAGATATTTAAACAAATTAAGACGGGTCTTGATCTTTCGGCCGATTAAATCGAATCCGACTATAACGATTGGAAATGTAAGGGCGACCTCCTTGGATAGAAAGGACAGATAAAAACTAATAGCCGCGGGTACGATATAGAGAAAGCGTCTGTAAGATAGTATGTAAAAAATAAAAGTCAGGAAAAAGAACACGGCTGCAAGCATATCGCCTCTTGCGGAGATAAAAGAAACGGACTCTACGTGAAGGGGGTAAAGCGCAAAGAGCATAGAGGAAAGAAATGCTATGGGATATCTGGGGGATACACCGAATTCTTTTAGAACGAGCAGGAAAAGGAAATAAAGCAGTATCGTAGATAGGGAATGCAAAATAATGTTGGTCAGGTGAAAACCGGCTGCAGAATCGCCCCAGAGCTTTGCGTCTAACACAAGGGATTGGCTGTGAACTGGTCTGAAATATTTTTTTGTCTTTTTATTTATACGATCGTGGCTCCCGGGCTCAGATATATCAATTCTATTTCTTCTTTCGCGAGAGGAGTCGATGCCTTGCTTATTCTGCCCCTTAAGGGAGCGCTTGAGCTCACGCTTTTCCTGTCTCTTGCTTTTACTATCGGCCCTGCTGCGTCCGGGGGAAATGAACGGTTTGATTCTAATTCTTGATGATTTCAAAACCTCTATCCGCTTTTTAATAAAGCTTATATCGTCCCAGACGAAGTCGCTTGAGAGAGAAGGGATAAATACTGCAAAAGAGACCAGGAAGAGAAGAATTGACGAAATGGTGCTGTTTGAAAGTATGGATTTTATTCCATGGAAGGGGCTTCTCTTAACTAGATGCGAGCTCTCATTCTCTGTACTGTTCATGTTGAGCGGTTCACGCTTGTCATATAGAGTGTTTTACACCTGGCAAGTTAAATATTGTGTGGATAATTTATCTGCTCTTAGAGGCTAATACCAATTAATTTTCAGAAATTACGGGAATTGGCCCGGGTTTAGCTGATCCGTATTGAAGCCCTAATATTTTACAACCAGTAAGCGGTGGGTAAAATACGAGACTTTAATAATAGACGAAAGGAGATTTAAATTGCCTAAAGTATTGGTGCTGTCGGGAGACGGGATAGGGGTTGAGGTAACTGAGGTTAGCCTAAAACTACTTGATATAGTGGGACGTAAGCACGCCATAGGGTTTGAGTTCGAGAAAGCTCCCTTCGGGGGCTCTTCGCTCGACGCTCACGGTGTACCGGTTACCGAAGAGGTACTAGAGAAAGCGAAATCTTCAGACGCGGTTTTAATGGGCGCCGTTGGGGGCCCGAAATGGGAATCTCTTGAGCACCAGATGAAGCCCGAGAGCGGACTCCTCGCGCTTAGAAAGGAGCTTGATGCTTTCGCGAACCTTAGGCCGGCTGTGGTGTACCCGGCCCTGGCCGACGCATCGAGCCTTAAGAGAGAAGTTGTAGAGGGTACGGATATAATGGTCGTGAGGGAACTTACGGGGGGCATATATTTCGGGAAGCCCAGAGGCATCGAGGACATGCCGGGGGGCGGCCAGAAGGCATACAACACACTTGTATACAGTACGGGAGAGGTGGAAAGAATCGCCAGGGTCGCTTTTGACATAGCGAGAAAGAGAAAAAAGAAACTGACCTCTATAGATAAAGCCAATGTGCTTGAGGTGATGCAGTTGTGGAGAGACATAGTAAGCAGGATTGGGGAAAATGAATATCCGGATGTTGAGCTTGACCACCTCTACGTGGATAACGCCGCAATGCAGCTGATACGAAGACCGAAGAGCTTTGACGTGATACTTGCCGGAAACATGTTCGGGGATATTATCAGCGACGAAGCGGCGCAGCTTACGGGATCGCTCGGGATGCTTCCTTCGGCGAGCATAGGAAAGGGGGCGATTTACGAGCCTGTTCACGGGAGCGCCCCGGATATAGCGGGGCAGGACATTGCAAACCCGATAGCATCGGTTCTTACATCGGCTATGATGCTTAAATACTCTCTCAACGAGGACGAAGCCGCAAAGGAGCTTGAGCAGGCGGTCGAAGCGGTGCTGGAAAAGGGCTACAGAACTGCCGACATATACCAAGAGGGCACAAAGAAAGTAGGGTGTGAGGAAATGGGTAGTCTGCTTGTGGCTGAAATTAGTAACTAGCCTGAATACTATATGATCTATATTTGCGATACTATATGGGCGTGACTAAAAACACGCACCGCGGAATTAAAGCAATTTATAATTCACTTGAAAAGAGCGACGAGTTTCGCTCACTCCTCAATAAGGTCGGGTCCGGAGACCGGAGCATATCCGTTTCAGGTTTAACCGGACCCTCCAAGCACTACCTTTTAAGCGCGCTCACCCGTAAGATCGAGAATCCGGTGCTTTTCATATCTCCAACAAGGGAAAGTGCGCTCAGGGCACAAAGGGATTTAACTTACTTTCTCGGAATTAAACCCGGGATACTCCTAAAGAAAAACCTGGACACTAGAACCTCTCTATTTGCTTCGGACACGGAGTACTATACGGAAAGGATAGGGTTACTCCACAGTCTTACGGAGGGAAATCTGGTAATAGCAGAGCCCGAGTCTCTGTTTGAGAAATTCATGCCCAGAGATATCTATAACGAATCTCTCATAAACATTTCAAGAGGCGATCCGATACTGAGAGATGAGTTTTTGGTGAAGCTAAGGTCTCTTGGCTACAGAGAGACCGATTTTGTGCAGCAGAGTGGGGAAATAGCGACCAGGGGCTCGATCGTGGATATATTCAGCCCGGGTAGGGACAATCCGCTCAGAATAGAATTTTGGGGAGACGAAATCGGCTCTATAAGAGAATTTAGCTCGGAAGACCAGAAGTCTAAAGAGAAAATAGAGACGGCGCTCGTTCTTCCGGCGAGTGAAATTATTATGACCCCCGAAGTTGTAGGACGGGCTGTAAAATATCTCAGAATTAAAGCCGGAGCGAACGAAGTAACAGCAAGAAATAAACTCTCGGTACTAGAAGAGATAGAGCGCGGGGACAGGTTCTTGAATATTGAATGGCTACTGCCCGCGTTCTACAAAAAATTGAGCACTTTATGGGATTACCTGGCTGAAAATACTGTCGTCGTTTACGATGAGCCGCTGGAGATTTCAAGTGCGGCGGGCGCGTTTGAAGCTTCCCTGTCCGATACGGGGGCGCTGCTCAGAAAACATCTTAAGATATGGCCCGACACCGCTGAGCTTTACCTTACCAAGAAAGAAGTAGATGAGCATATGTCGGATTACAGCCGTATTAGCCTGAGCGAGCTTGATGTAGGCGGGGAAAAACAAAGCGCGGCACGGTTTCAAACAGAGCCCGTATCACTCAAAACCGCCATGGAAACTGAATCACCGCTGGATGCGCTTGTTGAAGAGTATGAAGGGTGCAAAAATGAAGGAATTACACTTCATCTCGCTTTTAATACGGAGAATGAAAGTGATAAGATGAGGGCGCTTTTAAAGGAGAGGGGGATTCAGGACTTAGAGATTTATACGGGAGGGCTTTCGGGCAGTTTCAAGTTCTATGAAGCAAAGCTTGAAATACTCTCTGAAAAGGACATATTCGGCGAGAAACGGCGGAGGGCCTCATATACTAAATCAAAAGACGTCCCGTCTGCATTTATAACCTCGTTCAGCGATCTCAAACCGGGTGATTATATAGTGCATGCGGATTTCGGTATCGGGATATTCAGAAATCTGAAGAGGCTTAAAATCGGCGAAGCCGAAGGGGACTTTATTCAGTGCGAGTACTCTGGAGGCGATAAGATATATGTGCCGATAGACAAGCTCAAGCTGGTACAGCGCTACGTCGGGGACGGGAAGGCCCCGAAAGTAGACAAGCTAGGACAAGAGAGCTGGGGCAAAAGAGTAAGGAAGGTAAGAAGGGCTGTCGAGTCTGTGGCGAGAGAGCTCTTGATGCTCTATGCACGGAGAAAAGCCCTCAAGGGATTTGGATTTTCACCAAGGGACGAGATGTTCTCTGAGTTTGAGCTCGAGTTCCCGTATGATGAGACTCCTGACCAGGAGGCTGCGATTGAAGACGTTTTGTCCGATATGGAAAAACCCTCGCCCATGGACAGACTGATTTGCGGCGACGTGGGTTTTGGTAAAACGGAAGTAGCTCTGAGAGCGGCGTTCAGGGCGGCGGCAGACGGAAAGCAGGTAGCGTTTCTGGTCCCTACGACACTTCTCGCGCATCAGCACTACAAAACTTCCCTCGAAAGGCTCTCGGGTTATCCACTCACGGTCGAGGTGCTTTCGCGATTTCGCACGGTAAAGCAGGAAAAAGAAATACTAACTAATTTGAAAGCCGGGAAAATAGACATAATAATCGGAACACATAAGCTCCTTAGCGATAAGATCGCTTTTAAAGACCTGGGGCTCGTAATAGTAGACGAAGAGCACCGCTTCGGCGTCACTCAAAAGGAAAAGCTCAAGAAATTAAAAGAAGCCGTAGACACTGTTTCTATGAGCGCGACTCCCATTCCCAGAACGCTTCAGCTCTCGCTTGCGAAGATACGCGACATAAGCCTTATAAATACCCCGCCTCTCGGAAGGCAATCGATAGAAACATACGTTCATCATCCAGAGCAAAAGATCATAACCGATGCTATCGAGAGAGAGCTTGCGCGCGGCGGCAGTGTATTTTTCATACATAACCGTATACAGGATATTCACCGCGTGGCAGAGAGAATAAGCAAGCTCGTACCCGAGGCAAGGATTGAAGTGACACATGGGCGGATGAGAGAGAGGCTGCTTGAAGAGGCGATCTCGAGATTCATACGCGCCGAGGCGGATATACTGGTGAGTACCGCGATTGTGGAATCGGGGCTTGATATTCCAAGAGCTAACACAATTATAATTGACGACGCCCACACCTTCGGGCTTGCGGACCTGTATCAGCTCAGGGGCAGGGTGGGACGCTCTAATAGAAAGGCTTATGCCTATTTACTCATACCGGGCAAGAGAGCTATTACCCAGGACGCACGCAGAAGATTAAAGGCAATCTCTCAATTAAAGGAGCTCGGATCAGGGTATAGGCTCGCCCTTACCGATCTGGAAATACGGGGGGCCGGGCACCTGTTCGGAAACGAGCAGTCCGGCCACATAGCAGACGTTGGACTCGAGCTATATCTGGATATGCTCGAAGGCGCGGTCAGAAGGCTGGAAGGCAAAATAGGCCGGGAAGACGTCGAGCCCGACATATCGGTGAGCCTGCCAGCTTTCATACCTGACGACTATATACCAAGCGACAGTGAGAGGCTGCTCTTCTATAAGAGGTTGTCGACATGTACCTCAAATAAGGAACTGAGTACCCTTAAAGCCGAGCTTCAAGACCGGTTCGGAAAAACCCCGGAACAGGTGTCTAATCTTATCGAGCTAATAGAGCTTAAAATATATTTGAAGAAACTCGGCGTGGAAAAAGCCGAGATAGGGAAAAAGAAAGTTTCCATAAAATTCCTGGCAGAGTCGGAGTTGTATAAAGTGTTTCCACCCGAAGGCAAGATGGAGATCTATCTTGAAGACAAGCCCTATATAGGCGATATAAAGAACATACTGCAATATCTGGCCAAGAAGGGAAAGGAGCCCAAAGCATAATTTTAAAGGGTATTAATTCGGGTTAAGAAATGACGAGGCTGGAAGTTATCGGACTATCCCTTATAATTATTGGATACTGAAATATAAAACCGGGATATCGAGATTTATTTAAACGGGAGATAGATAATAATGAATACAATACCGGCATTAATTACTAAAACCTTTGCACTGATACTGGTTGTTTCATTTTCGCTGCCGTCCGTTATGGCGCAGGAAGTGGTGGACAGAGTTGTAGCGGTAGTAAACGAAGATGTAATTACGTTATCGGAACTGACGGAAATGGCCCTTAGCTTGAACCCGACCTCTACACAGACTTTAAACGAAAGGGAGCTGCTCGATAAAATGATCGAGCAGAAGCTTTTTGAGCAGGAAGCTGAAAAACGGGGTATAACGGTTTCGGAGGCAGAGCTTGATGCAAGTATTGAAGGGGTCAGGCAAAGATACAACCTGAACGACGAGCAGATGGCGGACGTGCTAAAAAAACAGGGACTAACTCCCGAGGGATTTAGGGAACAGTGGAGGGTACAGACTTTAGGCAACAAGCTCCTTGAGTCACAGCTCAAGAATAAAATCGTGGTTACCGATGATGAAATAAGAAGATACTACGAGCGTAACTATCTGGGTAGCGGTTCAAGCGGAGCGGCGCTGGAGGAGGAGAAAGTAAGGATAGCGCATATAATGATATCGTATAAAACACAGGATGCCAGAGAGGTAGCAGAGCAAGTGGCCGACCTTGCGAAATCGGGCGAAGATTTCGATAACCTGGCCGAGAAGTTCTCAGACGACGAATCATCGGCTGACAACGGAGGGGACCTGGGTTACTTTAAAAAAGGTGATTTGATAGATAGTATGGAGTATGCCGTAGTCGCAACGCCGGTCGGCAGCATAACAGGCCCCGTTGAGTCTCCTGCCGGATACCACATAATAAAAGTATTGGAAAGATCAGAGCCTGATTACTATACCGGCTCTGACGCCGAGCTTGTCGCAATAGAGGACTCTACCAAAGATGAAATCAGAGAAACTCTGATGAGAGAAAAGGCCCAGAATCAGCTCAAGACCTGGCTTGAGACTATGAGAGAAAACGCTTATATAGAGAATAAATATTAGTACTCTTTATACTAAAAAAATCTCCTTTACGTCATCATACAAACAATTATTCAGGTGTGAGCCTTAAAATCATATCCCGGTGGCTCGGGCATAAATCAAGGAGCGTCTGCCTTTCGGCGAGCTCATGGTCTGAGAAATCAAAGCCCGGAGCGACCGTGGTGCCCATAAGGGCGAAATTCCCGCCTTCGAGCAAATAGGCCCCCTGCCAAACACCGGCGGGAACCACTACCTGGACATACTGCCCTACCTGAAGGTCTTGTCCCAGAAAAAGGACCTTGCCGCTCCCCTCTGGAAAGAGCTGAACCATTTGAACCGGGTCTCCGAGATAGAAGTGGAAAATCTCATCGGTATTGACCCTGTGCATATAGGACTGGGTGTCGGGTGTCAGGAGATAAAATATCGCCGTGCTGTGCACTTTGTCTTTGCCGTAGCGCTGGTGGAGGGAGGAGCTGTCTATAAGCTCGCTCGAGCGGTAGGTCTCTGTAAAGTATCCGCCTTCTTCGGGCAGGAGCTTCATATTGTACAACTTGATAATCCTCTCTGCAGTTATCATCTCGGGCCTCCAAAATAACGGATTCATTATATTAACCTCATTTGGGGTAACTTTAAAAATCGCCTCTTGAACAACACCGAAACGTGATTAATTTGAAAGTGTAACGATAAAATATGACAACAGGAGGTAATAGCAAATGAGACTTAAAGTTTGGGAACCGTTTAGAAGCTTTAAACCCTTTTACGGGGATTTAGAAAGATGGTTTGATGACGGTCCGGGAAAGCCTGAGGAAGGGACCTGGCACCCTAACGTCGACGTTTATGAGACCGAGGGAAGCTATGTGCTAAAGGCAGATCTTCCGGGCATCAATAAAGAAGATATCAAGATAGATGTGAACGACAACACCCTTACATTTAAAGGGGAAAAGAAGTTCGAAGAGAAGACTGAGAAAGACAGTTACGTGAGAGTAGAGCGGAGTTACGGAAGCTTTACGAGAAGCTTCACGCTATCGGACAAAGTCGATCCGGGGAACATTCAAGCAAGCTATAAAGACGGGGTATTGGAAATTACGCTCGCAAAGAAAGAAGAAGCTAAAGCGAAAGAAATCAACATAGAAGTCAACTAAAGCTATATGAGCGGCTCCTGCCGGAGCCGCTCAATTTTTCCCTACAACAAAATCTATATTCCGAGCTCTTCTCTGAGCACGCGGTCCAAGGGTTTATTTTTATTCCAGTAATCACTAATCAGGGTTTTATCCACAGTCGCTTTTGTTGTAAGCTCGCGCGCGTTCTCTCCAAACCCGCTTTTGTATGTTTCCTCCCATGAGACTATGCCGTAAGGGAACTCTTTTTTAAAAGTTATTAACACTGACCGGCCGGAGGCGGGATATTTAATTCTATAGTCCATAAGCGAAGAAGGATCGTCCGTATTCCTGCCGAGCGAAGCCTCTGCGGCCTCAACGGCGAGTTCTTGATGTGTGAGCCGGGAGGCCATGGCGGCGGGGATAATTTTTATCTTCCCCACAGGGAGACTGTCCGGGTCAATCCTTATACGGGTCCAGAGCTCGTCCTCTAAGAACGCATCTTCAAGATCAAACGTTGTGTCTCCTTCGGACTCAAAATACGAAAAACTCTCCACCTTAAACCCCCCGTCCCTGAGGTTAACCTGAATGAAGGTATTGCCGCACCATTCCTGTGACGAGGAGGAGAGCTTGAGCGTGTTCGGGTACTCGTTTATATCAAGAGGGGTAAAAACCGAATCCATCATCGAGTACCGGTATATACCGGTATCGAACTTCTTTATCCTATTTAGCTTCAGGATTCTGACTTTATCGTCTCCCCCTTGTCCGGGCCGATCTAACTTGACCTGTTTTTCTTTAGAGAAATCCTCGGTAACGAATACCAGAACCGAATAGCCGCTGTGGATCTCCCCGTAGCGTGCCTGCTCGAGCTTATAGCTTGTGATCTCGGCTTTTCCGGCGTTCCAGTAGCTTTTAAACTCGGGTGAGTCCGGTGTGATGCGAATTATCTGAGTTTCCCCATATGCCCCAAAATTCATGAACAGAGGAGATATCAAAAGAATAAAGACGGAAATCCATAATATAGCTTTTATATTCATTTATGCAGCGCCTCCTGTTTAATAAGTAAAAGTGTAGCACGAGAATATTGATTGTACTCACAGAAAATTTAGATGAGGGATGCCGCAGTAAGATGCAGAACAGGGATTAAAAAACCACAACAGGATTTAAATAAAGACCGAGACAGGGTTTAAATAAAAACAAGGGCAAGCCAGTGAAAGCGGATTTCACCGGCCCGCCCTATGGAGGATGATGGCAAAATTATACTATCTAATAATAAAAGTGCAGTATCTATCAAATTAACGCCGGAAATTAATATCGAGGCGGAATTGATTAGTATCAATTCAACCATCACCCAACTCTAAATATAAACCTTATGTGGGAAATAATACAGTGGACTTAGGTATGGATTTTACTCCATACTTTTTACTTATACCAAGAAAACGCTAATGCTTTTGTATTAAGACTAAAGTTATTACTATCGGGTCTGGATTGTGAGAGGAAGATACGCTCTTTATTTACTATACACAACTTATACTGCTCCCCTTTTGTGTACTCAATTATTATTGTTTCCGATAGTTCAGATTAAGCTGTAGCCCTTCTTCTTCGGATAGCTAATAACCCTATTATCCCTAAAATTCCCGCCATAGCAATGAGACCCCACTCGGAAAGGGTTGGTATCTGTGATACGACTGGCGGTGGTGGCGGCAGCTCACACAGTATTACTATGTCCCTGCCGTCCGTACAGGTTAGATCTATCGTAGACACTTCAAAAGTTGCTGTATCCACAACATTAATCGTATCATCAATAGGAACATAAGCGAACTCGCCATCGCACCCTACAGCAACTC